>CAIQJD010000637.1 GCA_903872005.1 uncultured bacterium
CCGCGGCTTCTTTGACCCGGCCATTGACGGGCAGGTGAATGTCGCCATCCGGCCGCGCCAACCCGGCTCGGCCATCAAACCGCTCACCTATCTGGCCGCCTTCGAGAAAGGTTGGACGCCGGCGACCCTTATCTGGGATTTGTCCACGGAATTCCCCGACGGGGCCAATCCGCCCTATAAGCCGACCAACTATGACGGCAAGTTCCACGGGCCGGTCTTGCTGCGCCAGGCGTTGGGCAACTCTTGGAACGTGCCGGCAGTCAAGACCCTGCAGTTCGTCGGCCTGCCCGGCCTGCTGGATATGGCGCGCCGCATGGGCATTACCACCCTGACGCGCAACGACTATGGCCTCTCGCTCACCCTGGGCGGCGGCGAAGTGACCCTGCTGGAGCTGACGTCCGCCTACGCGACGATCGCCAACGCCGGCGGGCGCATCGCTCCGACGACGATCTTGCGCGTCGAGGATCCGGCCGGCAAGGTCATCGAGAAGTTCGAGGCGCGCAAGGGGCAGCCGGTCATCTCGGCGCAGCACGCCTATCTCATGACCAACATCCTGGCCGATGACGCGGCGCGCCAGCCTGGTTTCAGCCCCAATGGCCCGCTGCGCCTGAACCGGCCGGCGGCGGCCAAGACCGGCACCACCAACGACTATCGGGACAACTGGACGATTGGCTATACGCCGGGGCTGGCCGCCGGCGTTTGGGTCGGCAACAACGATAATTCGGAGATGCGCAACGTGCCGGGCATCGCTGGCGCGGCGCTCATCTGGCGGCAGTTCATGGATGGCGCGCTGGCCGGCGTCAAGGCCGAAGAGTTCGTGCGGCCGCAAGGCATCGAAGAGATTGAGATTTGCGCCGATTCCGGCACACGGCCCAGCGAAGCCTGTCCGCAGCGCAAGCGCGAGCTATTCGTTGCCGGCCAGGGGCCGCTGGGGCCGGAAGCCGACATCCATCAGTTGGTTGCCATTGATACCAGCACCAACCAGCGCGCTGTGGAAGGCTGCCCGGCCGAGCTGGTGCAAAAGAAGTCTTTCGAGGTCTATCCGCCGGAGGCGCTGGAATGGGCGCGGGCCAACAATCGGCCGATTGCGCCGGCCGAGGAGTGCATCGCGCACGGGGCAGGCGCGCGCGTTGAGATCTTCGATCCGAAGGCGGAGCAGCATCTGGCCGGCGCGATCCCGATCTTCGGCGTGGTGCAGATGCCGGACCTGGCGCAGTTCATCGTCGAATATGGCGAAGGGCCAGGGCCGATTGGCTGGGGTCGCGTGGCCGGCCCCTTCACCGCGCCGGTCGAAGGCGGCTTGCTGGCGACCTGGAACACGGCCGGCTTGAAGAACATGGACTATACGCTGCGCGTGGTAGCGACGAACAAAGCCGGCCAGTCGCGCGAGGCGCGCGTGCATCTTTTCATCGAGAACCGCACCGCGACGCCGACTGTGACGCGTCTGGTCAGCGTGACCCCGACGCGGCCGGCCGCGACCGGCACGATCACCCCGACGGCGCGGCCCAGCGTGAGCGTCACGCCGACGCCGCGTCCCACCGGCGGGCTGACGCCCTCGGTCACCGCGACGCGGCCGCCGG
>CAIQJD010000638.1 GCA_903872005.1 uncultured bacterium
CGCGACCTGACCGGCCGCGAGCTGGAAGACCTGGACCGCATCACGACCATGAGCGCGGTGCAAAAGGGCAAGGTCTTCTTCCATCCCAATGAGATGGGCGAGGTCCTCTTTTTGCTCAAGAAGGGCCACGTGCAGTTGTATCGCATCTCCTCAGACGGCAAGAAGCTCATCCTCGATACGGTCGGCCCGGGCACGATCTTCGGCGAGATGTCGCTGATCGGCCAACGCATGTACAACACCTTCGCCGAAGCGGCGGAAGACTGCCTGATCTGCGTGATGAGCCGGCCGGATGTGGAGCGCCTGATCCTGAATCAACCCAAGGTCTCACTGCGTATCATGGAGATCATGGGCCGCCGGTTGAGCGGCGCCGAAACGCGCCTGGAGGATATGGCCTTCAAGGGCGTGCCGGCGCGCCTCGCCTCGCTCCTCCTGCGCCTTTCCGCAGAACAAGGCGCGACCATTGATGGCGTCACGCACCAGGAATTGGCTGAAATGGTTGGCACCTACCGCGAAACCGCCACGCAAATCCTGAACAGCTTCAAAGAACGCGGCCTGATTGAGCTGGCGCGCAAACGAGTCACGCTCCTTGACAGTGACGGGCTGCGCCTGATCGCCGAAGAATGAGCCACCAGAACGGGAGGAAATATGGGAGACACGGAAAAGGACCCCGCACAGAAGATCGCGCGCGAGCGGCGCGCCGCCGGCCGCCACGCCGGCGGCGGCTCCCAGGATCAACGGCTCCCGCCGGGGCAGTATGTCGTGGAGCGGCTGCCCGTGCTGCACTATGGCAGCGTGCCCCGGTTTGACCCGCAGCATTGGGACTTGCGCGTCTTTGGTCTGGTGGAAAATCCCTTGACCTGGAGCTACGCAGAGTTTCGGGCGCTGCCGGCCACGCGCGTGCAGACCGACATCCACTGCGTCACGCGCTGGAGCATGTACGATACGGTGTGGGAAGGGGTGCGCTTCCGAGACATCGCCGCGCTGGCGCGCCCCAGGCCGGAGGCCCATTTCGTCCTGGCGCATTGCGAACACAACTTCACCGCCAACGCCCCATTGGAAAAGCTGATGGATGAGGATGTCCTGCTGGCCTATCGGTTCAACGAAGCCGACTTGACGCCGGAACACGGCTATCCCCTGCGCCTGGTGATGCCCAAACTCTATTTCTGGAAGAGCGCCAAGTGGCTGCGCGGACTGGAATTCATGTCCAAAGATAAGCTCGGTTTCTGGGAACGCTACGGCTACCATAATGACGCCGACCCGTGGCTGGAACAGCGCTACGCCTGATTCGGCTCAGGCGGCCGCAGCCGACGCCTGGCGGTCCATTTCAGCGTGCGCGTGAGACAGCTTCTCATAGCACTCCTGGCAATAGACCGGCCGGCCCTGGCTCGGCACGAAGGGCACCGAGGCCGGCTTGCCGCAACTGGAGCAGAAGACCGGGTGGCGCATGGACATTCTCTCTTGCATGATCTGGCGGCGCTCGGCCCGGCATTTGGGACAACGGCGCGGGTCATTATCGAACCCCATCACCGCGAAAAATTCCTGCTCGCTGGCGCCCCACACAAAGGGGCGCTGGCATTGAATGCAAACGATCTCTTTATCGCGGAATTGTAGCGTCAACATATAAAAGGGTATCCTTTTCTTTGCCCAACCCTGGGCAATCTCTAACGCTTGCACCGTAGCAAAACCATATCATACTACCGATATTGTATCGGAAAATTTGGAAAATGGCGCATTGAAATAGCAAGAGAAAGGTAAAAACCGTGGCCGGCGGGAGTGTTTCATATTCTTGGAGATGCACGATTGCCGACGCGTGGCTTTGACAGGCCGGCCGGGATGCGCTACAATCGTGTCCAGTACCAACCGCATACGAAGGAGTTGACGCTTGAGCGAATTTAGTTATGGCGGCCAGGCCGTCATCGAAGGCGTGATGATGCGCGGCGGCAAGTCGCTCGCCATCGCGGTGCGCGCCCCTTCGGGCGACATCATGGTGCATACGGAGCCGCTGACCGCTGGCATCTACACCAAGCCCTGGGGCAAATTGCCCATCGTGCGCGGCCTGGGCATGTTGTGGGATAGCCTGGTCCTGGGGACGCGCGCCCTGATGTTTTCGGCCGATACGGCCCTGGGCGAAGAAGACGTCAGCTTCAGCGGGCCGGTCGTCTGGGGCACGGTGATCGTCAGCCTGGCCTTCAGCATTGGCCTCTTCTTCCTGCTCCCCTCGGCCGCCGCGAAGCTGCTGGATCGCTACATCCATTCGGCGATCCTCTCCAGTCTGGTCGAGGGCCTCATCCGCATCGGCCTCTTCATCGGCTATCTGGCCCTCATCGGGCGCTGGGGCGACATCCAGCGCGTCTTTGCTTACCACGGCGCCGAGCATAAGACCATCAACGCCTACGAGGGGGGCGTGCCCCTGGAGCCGGCCGCGGTGGATCAGTACAGCACCTGCCACACCCGTTGCGGCACCAGCTTCTTGTTGATCGTCCTGGTGCTCTCGATCCTGCTCTTCGCGCCCTTCCGCTTCCCCCAATGGCACTGGCGGCTCCTCTCGCGGCTGATCCTGATTCCCGTGGTCGCCGGCATCTCTTACGAATTCATCAAGTACGCCGCCCGGCATCAGTCGAACCGGCTGATCCGCTGGATCATCGCGCCGGGGCTGTCGCTGCAAAAGCTGACCACGCGGCCCCCCGATACGAAGATGCTCGAAGTCGCCATCGCCGCCCTGCAGGCGGTGTTGAACTCTGAGCAGAGCGAGGCGGTGACCGCGCAAGACTATGTGCTGCCGGCCACGCCACCGCCGCCGGCCGAAGCCGCGCCGGCATGACACGCCCCTGGGGGCGTATGACCATACCCCGCGTCAGGAGGCGCCTTATCTATGCCAGAGAAACCTAAGTCCAATGCCCAGCAACGCAAGCTGGCCCAAACGGCCAGCGACAAGGGCCTGGCTCTCTACGAGCGCTGGGAGATGGCAGAGGCGATCAAAGAGTTGCAGTCGGCCGTCGCCGCGGACCCGACCAACGCCGATTACCAGCTCCATCTGGCGCGCGCCCTGGCGCGCAATGGCGAATACGATAAATCGCTCAAGGCGCTGGCCGAATTCATGCGCCTTGAGCCGGATTCGCCGCTGACGGCGCGCTTCGAGCGCCTCTTCGCCGCCGGCATGGACCCGGTCGAAAAGTTGGTCACCGACGTGATGCAGACCCATGAGGTCCCCTTGGAAGAGATTGGCGCGGCGGTGCATCTTTGGCTGGAAGTGCGGATCGCCATGGGCCGGCAGCCGCTCAACACGCGCGACCCCGGCGCATGGGCCGGCGCGCTCGATTACACTGTGCGGAAGGTCAACTTCCGCGAAGTCCCGTTGAGCCAGTTGGCGGCGTGGTATGGCACGCGCGAGGCGTTGATCCGCAAGCGCCACACCGACCTGGTGGATGCTCTGGACATCATGCCCTGCGACTACCGCTACTATCGCGGCAAAGATAATCCATTGGACAAGCTGGTGGAGGCCGCCGAAATGTTCGAGCGCCTGGAGGAGCGTTTCCGCCAGCCATAAGTAGGGAAAGGGAGCATAGCGTGGCAGAAGAGATACGAGTCTCGCCCAACGGCCTGCGCGAGTTCTGCGCGGCCGTTTTCGCGCGGCTGGATGTCCCAAGCGACGACGCCTGGGTCACGGCCGATGTCCTGACGGCAGCCGACTTGCGCGGCATCGCCTCGCACGGCGTGGCGCGGCTGCGGCGCTACGTGCAGGGCCTGCGCGATGGCGTGATGATCGCGCGGCCGCAGACGCAGATCGTCGCCGAGACGCCGGCCACTGCGGCGCTGGACGCCGGCGCCGGCCTGGGGCAGCCGGTCAGCCGGCGGGCCATGCGCCTGGCGCTGGACAAGGCGCGGGCGGTCGGCGTTGGCGTCGTGACGGTACGCAACTCGAATCATTACGGCATCGCCGGCTACTACGCCATGATGGGCCTGCCCGAAGACCTGATCGGCTTCAGCATGACCAATACCGACGTGCTGGCCGTCCCCACCTTCGGGCGCGATGCGCTCCTGGGCACCAACCCCATCGCCGTCGCCATGCCGGCCGGCGCGGAGCAGCCCTACGTCCTGGATATGGCGACCACCGTCGTGCCGCGCGGCAAGCTGGAGGTCTATGATCGCAAGGGCAAAGCGATGCCCCTGGGCTGGGCCACGGATGAGCGCGGTCTGAGCACCACCGACCCGACCCTGACCCTGCGGAACTTCGCCCGGCGCGCCGGCGGCGGCCTGCTGCCCCTGGGCGGGGCCGGTGAAGAGATGGGCGGCCACAAGGGCTATGGCCTGTCGTTACTGGTGGAGCTGCTCTGCGGCGTCCTCGCCAATGCAGCCTACATGGACAACGTCTACCCCAAGGACGCCGCCGGCAAACCGCTGCCGGCCAACCTGGGCCACATCTTCGGGGCCTTGCGCCCAGACGCCTTTGGCCCGCTGGCGGACTACAAGGCGCACATGGATGACGCCATCCGCCGGCTGCGCCGCTCGGCCAAAGCCGAAGGCCAGGAGCGCATCTATATTCACGGCGAGAAAGAATTCGAGCTGGCCGCGGCCCAGCAGATCGCCGGCGTCCCCTTGCACGAGAAAGTCGTCGCTGACCTGCGAAAGATCGGCGAAGAAGTCGGCGTGAAATATCCGTTGTGAAATGACCTCGCGGAACCTCCCGCA
>CAIQJD010000639.1 GCA_903872005.1 uncultured bacterium
CCCGCTGCGCCAAGAGCCTGATGAATGGCCCGTGCGGCGGCTCACAGCGCGGCAAATGCGAAGTCAATCAGGAGACTGACTGCGCCTGGCATCAGATTTATGACCGCATGCTCGCGCGGGGCCAATTGGACAAGCTCACCCAGGTTCGGCCGGCCAAGGACTGGCGCACCAGTCGCGATGGCGGACAACGAAAAATCGTGCGGGAGGATTTGCGGCTATGAGCGCAGACAAGCCCTTGATCGTTGGCAGCAGGCTCGAAAAGATGTTCAAGAACGGCCACTTCGTCGTCACCGGCGAGCTTGGCCCGCCGCAAAACGCCGACAAGGCCATCGTTGAGAAGAAAGCCGGCCACCTGCGCGGCGTCGTGGACTCGGTGAATATCACCGACAACCAGACCGCCGTCGTCCGCATGTGTTCTATGGCTGTCGGCAGTATGCTCCTCGGCCTCGGCATTGAGCCGAACATGCAGATGACCTGTCGCGACCGCAACCGCATCGCCATCCAGAGCGACCTGCTGGGCGCGTCGGCGTTGGGCATCAAGAACCTCCTCTGCCTCACCGGCGACCACCAGAGCTTCGGCAACCACCCCATGTCCAAGAACGTGCATGACCTGGACTCGGTGACGCTGATCCAGATGGTGCGCGACATGCGCGACCGGAAGAAGTTCCAGTGCGGCGAGGACATCAAGGGCGTCGAGCCGCGCTTCTTCATCGGTGGCGCGGTCAACCCCTTCGCCGATCCCTTCGACTTCCGGCCGCTGCGCCTGGCGAAGAAAGCCGCCGCCGGCGTGGACTTCGTCCAGACCCAGCTCATCTATAACGTGCCCAAGTTCCGCGAATACATGAAGCGCGTCGTGGACCTGGGCCTGCATGAGAAGGTCTACATCCTGGCCGGCGTCGGCCCGATCCGCTCCCTGGGCGCGGCCAAGTACATGGCCGAAAAAGTCCCCGGCATGGATGTGCAGCCCGAATACGTCAAGCGCATGGAAGGCGCGGTCGCCGGCATCCCCAAAGAGGACAAGGCCGGCCGCAAGAAAGCCTGGGAAGCTGAAGGCATCAAGGTCTGCGTGGAGATCATCCAGCAATGCCGCGAGGTCCCCGGCTGCGCCGGCGTGCATATCATGTCCATCGAATGGGAAGACGCCGTCCCGGAAATCGTCAAACAGGCCGGCCTGCTGCCACGCCCTGAAGTCGCCTGAAGGAGTGCTGCATGAGCAAACACACTGCCGATAGCCAGCAATCGCTCAGCGCGCTCATCGCCCAGATGAGCGGTGAGAACGTCTTCAAGTGCTATCAGTGCAAGCGCTGCACCAATGGCTGTCCCTTCGTGGAGTACTTTGACCTGCCCGTCCACGAGGTGATCCGCCGGCTGCAATTCGGCCAGGACGACGCCTGCCTGACCTCCAAGACGACCTGGCTGTGCGCCTCGTGTCAAACCTGCGGCACGCGTTGCCCCCAGGGGATTGACATCCCGCGCATCCTCGACATCGTCAAGATCGAAGCCCAGGAACGCGGCCTCAAGCCGGCCGAACCGCCGGTCAAGATGTTCTACACCGCCGGCATGCGCGGCATCAAGCTCTTCGGGCGCATGTACGAGCTGGGCCTGATGGCCGAAATGTATCTCCGCATGTTCTTCGCCGGCAAGTTGGACATCAAGCGGCTCCTCACCAAGGACATGAGCCTGGCCATCAAGATGCTCGGCTCCGGCAAGCTGAACATCATCCCCAGTTTCGCCGTCGGCACGCAGAACCGGCCCATCGCCAGGCCGGCCGGCAAGAAATCCATCGGCTACTTCCCCGGCTGCGCTCTGCACGCCACTGGCATTGAATTCGGCAAATCCACGGAGGCGGTCGCCGAAGCTCTCGATCTGGCGCTCATTGAGCCGCGCGGCTGGGTCTGCTGCGGCACATCGCCGGCTCACTCCACCGATCACCTGACGGCAACCGCCATGCCCATCGAGAACCTGGCGCTGATCGAGCGCGCCGGCTGTGACAAAGTCACCGTCCCATGCGCCTCCTGCTACTCTCGTTTCAAAACGGCCACCGCGCAGATCGGCGACGAGCCGGGCTTCGAGCAGGAAGTCCACGAAGTCGTACGCAAACGACGCGGCTTCAGCTACAATGGCGGCGTCGAAATCCAGCACATCCTCGAAACCCTGGAAGGCGAGATCGGCCTGGACGCCATCCGGGCGCGCGTCAAGCGCCCGCTGGATGGCCTGAAGACCGTCTCCTATTACGGCTGTCTGATCACCCGCCCGCCCAAAGTCACCGGCGCGCCCAACCACGAATACCCGATGAACATGGATCGTATCGTAACCGCCCTGGGCGCGCAGAGCCTGGACTGGAACTACAAGACCGCCTGCTGCGGCGGCTCCCTGGCCTTGAGCGAGCTGGACATGGTCCTGGGCATGATCGGCAAGATCATCGAGGAAGCGCGCACCGTCGGAGCCGACGCCATCATCGTCGCCTGTCCGCTCTGCCAGGCCAATCTGGACACGCGTCAGAACATGCTCGGCAGCGACAAGCCGGCCATCCCGATCCTGTATGTCACCGAATTGATGGGTCTGGCCTTCGGGCTGCCCTACAAAGAGCTGGGATTGCAGAAACATATCGTGCCCACAGTGCCGGTGGTAAGCAGATCGCAGAAGTGGGAAGCCTAAGGAGTGAGTCATGATTACCGAAAGCCCTGTCAATGTCTTCCTGGATGAACTCGCCAGCTCCAAGCCGGCGCCCGGCGGTGGCAGCGCGGCCGGCCTGATGGGCGCCAACGGCGCGGCGCTGGTCAGCATGGTCTGCAACCTGACCATCGGCAAGAAGAAATATGCCGGCGTCGAACCGCAAGTCAAAGAGATCAACGAGAAAGCCGTCGCGTTGCGCCTGCGCTGTCTGGAGCTGATCGAGAAAGACATCGCCGCGTACACCGGCGTCTCCAACGTCTACAAGATGCCCAAAGAGACCGAGGCCGATCAGGCCGCG
>CAIQJD010000640.1 GCA_903872005.1 uncultured bacterium
GCGGCGGCCGCCTCGGCGCTATCCTGCAACAGCTCGAATTCCTCGCTGAGCTGGAGCCACTTGTCCCAGCTTACCAGGACGGCCGTCGGCCGGCCATGTTGGGCCAGGACGACCGGCCCTTCGACCAGTTTGGCGAGCACCTCGTGCTGGCGCAGACGCAGGTCGCTCATGGGGCAGATGTCGGCTACTTCGACCATCGGAATGCTCCTCAGTTAGCCATGTATGGCTCATCTATGGCTAGTTTAGCATGGAAGGGACGGAGTGTCAAAGCCAACCACAAACGCCAGGTCGCACGGCGTGTGTCATATTGCATTCTGCTGCGGGTTGATGTATCATTGCCGGCGGAGTCGCACGCCGACCCCATCCCGTGCAGGAGGAACCCATGTGGCATAGCGCGCCGCGCGTGTCCATCCGGCTATTGCATCTGCTCCTGGTCTGTCTGCTGGCGACGTTGGGCGGTCTCATCCTTGCGGCGCCTTCCCAGGCCGGCGCCGCGTCGGACCCGGTCATTGCGGAGATGATGGGCCAGGTTCAGACCGAACCGCTGATCCATTACGTGAGCCAGTTGAGCGGCGTTGCGCCGGCGCTGGTTGGCGGGATGCCCACCACGTTTCTGACGCGCGAGACGACTTCTGGCGAGCCGATCCAGAAGGCGACCCAGTTCGCCTATGAGTTCCTGCAAGCGCAAGGGCTGACCGTGCGCTATCAGAACTGGAGCAACTGCGGCATCTCGAACCGCAACGTGGTTGGCGAGCAGGTCGGGACGCAGACGCCCGAAGAGATCGTGCTGGTGACAGCGCATCTGGACAGCACCTCGGAAGCGCATGGAGCCAATGCGCCGGGAGCGGATGACAACGCCAGCGGCGCGGCCGGCGTCATGATGGCGGCCCAGATCATGGCGGACTACCGCTTCGAGCGCACCCTGCGCTTCGCGCTTTTCACCGGCGAAGAGCAGGGGTTGTGCGGCAGTGAAGTCTACGCTGCGACGGCCGCGGCCGCGCATGAAAAGATCGTGGCGGTCTACAATCTCGATATGATCGCCTGGGACTCGGCCGGCACCGTGCCCCTGTTGCGCCTGCACACGCGCCGGCCCACGTCGGCCGGCTATGCGGCCGACGTGATCATCGCCAATACCTTCGTGAACGTGGTCGCCAACTATGGTCTCAGCGGCAGCCTCTCGCCGGCGCTAATACCGGACGGTGAATCGGCCTCGGATCACGCTTCCTTCTGGGACGTCGGCTTCCCGGCGATCCTGGCAATTGAAGACGATGGGGATGACTTCAATCCGTACTATCACAGCTCCGGCGATACCGTCGCGCGCATCAACGCCGCCTATTTCACGAACTTCGTGAAAGCGTCGGTGGGCACGGCGGCGCAATTGGCCGGCGTGGACGCCGGCGCGCCGACCGCGACGCCGACCGCGACCCGCACCCCGACGCGGACGCCCACGCCGGCCGCCACGGCCACGCGGACGCGCGCCCGGCTGCCATTGATCTTAGCCGGCGGGACGGCTTCAACTACGCTGGTAATCACACCGATGCCAACCCGGACGCGTGCGCCCTGGCTGAGCGCGAGATAAGCATGCTCCCCGGTCTGCAACAGCACTTTGATGGAAGGTGAAGCGCGTGTCTGACATCCTGTCCACTACCAGCATCCTGACGCCGGCCGACCGCCGGGATCATATCCTGGCGCGGGTTGGCGTCAACCGCGGCGGCCACCGCGTGCGGCCGGGCCTGTACGCGCTGGGGACGCCCGACGCCCAGTCGCCGGTCTTCGTCACAGCCAACTATACCCTGAGTTTTGACGCGGTGCGCGCGGCTCTGGCCGGCCTCAGCGGCTACATCCTCGTCCTCGATACGCGCGGCATCAACGTGTGGTGCGCCGCCGGCAAGGGAACCTTCGGCACGGACGAGCTGGCGCGGCGCATCGAGGCGACCGGCCTGCAAGACGTGGTGACGCATCGCCGGCTGATCTTGCCGCAGTTGGGCGCGCCGGGCGTGGCGGCCCACGAGGTCAAGAAGCGCAGCGGCTTCAAGGTGGAGTATGGCCCGGTGCGCGCCGCCGATTTGCCGGCCTATCTGCGCGCCGGCGCGGCGACGCCGGAGATGCGTCAGGTGCGCTTCAATTTGTGGGATCGGCTGACGCTGATCCCGGTGGACATCACGCAGACTTTCGTCCCGATGGTCGTCGCGGTGTTGGTGATGGGCCTGATCGCCGGCTGGCTGGGGGCGTTGGCCGCCGTCATCGCCGTGCAGGGGGGCGTGACCCTCTTCCCGATCTTGCTCCCCGTCCTGCCGACGCGCGAGTTTTCCACCAAGGGGTTCATCCTCGGCGCAGTCCTGGGGGCGCTCTGCGCGGCGGCGGCGCTGGCCGGCGCCGGCGATTGGCTGCCCCGCCTCCTCCGCGCGCTGGCCTACCTGACCGGCGTGACGGCGGTGGTATCTTACATCGGGTTGAACTTCACCGGCTCGTCCACCTTCACGTCGAAGAGCGGCGTGCAACTGGAGATGCAGCGCTACCTCCGGCCGATGGCCGGCCTGGCCGGCGTCGCCGCGCTCTGCATCCTCGCGCTGGCCGTCTTGCGTATCATTGCGTGGCTGCGCTAGATGATGACGCTGTTTTTGGTTGTATCCAATTCCGAAACTCTGCGCTCTCTGCGTCTCGGCGGTGAGCAATTCTGGGTCTTGCCGGCCCACGTGGCTGGATAGGAGGTTCCCTATGGTCGTTGCGGCTCTGTCCGTCAATACCTTGCGCTACTCGCCGGAGTTGTGCATCAACTGCGGCCTGTGCAGCGTCGTTTGTCCGCATGGCGTCTTTCAGGAAGGCTCGTTCTTCGCCGAGCTGGCGCGGCGCCAGGCGTGCATGGAATGTGGGGCGTGCCAGCGCAATTGCCCGGCCGACGCGATCCGGGTGGATAGCGGCGTCGGCTGCGCCGCGGCCATGATTCAGGCCATCTTGTTGGGCCGCAAGGAAGTGACCTGCGGCTGCGGCGGCGAGGGCGAAGGCGAAACCTGCTGTTGAGCATGAGGGGCGCATGAAGATCACCATCGCGCAGTTGAATCCCATCGTCGGCGACATCGCCGGCAATACGGCCCGGCTGATCGAGACGGTCGCCGGCGGCATGGCCGCAGCGCCCGACCTCTTCGTCTTTCCCGAACTCTATCTGGTCGGCTATCCGCCGCGCGACCTGCTGGAGCGCGGCTGGTTCATCGAGCGCACCCTGGCCGCGGTGGAGCAGGTGCGCCAGGCTTCGGCGCAGTATCCGCAGGCCGGCATTCTCTTCGGCGCGCCGCTGCCCACCGGCGAGACGGCCGGCAAGGGCCTGCGTAACGCGGCCGTGCTGGCCTATCGCGGCGAGATCATCGCCCGCCAGCCCAAGACCCTGCTGCCCACCTACGATGTCTTCGACGAGGAGCGCCATTTCGACCCGGCGCGCCAGATCAGCGTCGTCCCTTTCAAGGGGGAGCGGTTGGGCCTTTCCATCTGCGAAGATGCCTGGAACGATCCGGCCCTGTGGCCCTCCGGGCGGATGTACACGCGCGATCCCATCGCCGAGCTGGCCGCCGGCGGGGCGACCCTCCTGATCAATATTTCGGCCTCGCCCTTCACGATGGGCAAAGAAGAGCTGCGCTACCGGCTGATCAGCCGGCACGCCCGCAAGCATGGACTCCCCTTCCTGTACGTGAACCAGGTGGGGGCCAATGACGAGCTGATCTTCGATGGCGGGAGCCTGGCGGTAGATCGGCAGGGCGAATGCCTCTACGCCGGCCCGACCTTCGCCGAGGCGGTGCAGACGCTGGATACCGAGGCGGCCGGCGCGCCGGGGCGTTTTGCCCCGCAGGACGACATCGCGGCCGTGTACGACGCGCTGGTGCTGGGCACGCGCGACTATCTGCGGAAGTGCGGCTTCCGGCAGGCGGTCATCGGCCTCTCCGGCGGGATTGACTCGGCGTTGACCTGCTGCATCGCCGCCGACGCGCTGGGGCGCGCGAATGTGCTGGGGGTCTCCATGCCGTCGCCCTATTCCTCGGCCGGCAGCATCGAAGACTCACGCCAACTGGCGCGCAACCTCGGCGTAGAGTTCCATGTCGTCCCCATCAGCGACATCTATCAGGCATATCTGGGAACGCTGCGCCAGCCCTTCGCCGGCCGCGCCCCCGATACCACGGAAGAGAACATCCAGGCGCGCATCCGCGGCA
>CAIQJD010000641.1 GCA_903872005.1 uncultured bacterium
CGCTTCGGGATGCTCTCGGCGCGCCAGGCGGACGCGGCGGCGCGGGGAGCCGGCGCGGCGGTCTGGCTGGGCGAGCTGATCTGGCGCGAGTTCTACATGAGCATCCTGGGCCATTTCCCCGCTGTGCTGGACCAGAGTTTCCGCGCCAATCTGCGCGCCATCGCCTGGGACAATGACGAAGCGGCCTTCGCGGCGTGGCGCGCCGGGCGCACCGGCTACCCGGTCGTGGACGCGGCCATGCGCCAGTTGGCCGGCCGGGGCTGGATGCACAACCGGGCGCGCATGATCGCCGCCTCGTTCCTGGTCAAGGATTTGCTGATAGATTGGCGCTGGGGCGAGCGCTGGTTCATGCAGAATCTCGTAGATGGGGAGCCGGCGTCGAACAATGGCGGCTGGCAGTGGACGGCCGGCGTCGGGACGGATGCCGCGCCCTATTTCAGGGTGTTCAACCCGGTTTTGCAGGGGCAGAAGTTCGATCCAGAGGGGGCTTACGTGCGACAGTGGGTTCCAGAGCTGGCCGGCGTCCCGACGCGGTTCCTCCATGCGCCGTGGAAGATGCCGGAGGCGGAGCAGGGGCGCGCCGGCTGCCGCATCGGCCGGGACTATCCGGCGCCCATCGTGGATCACGCCTGGGCCAGGGCGCGGGTCGTGGAGGTGTATGGGCGCGCCGGCTCCTGGCCCACCTGACGCGCGCTTTGACACCTTAGTGTCAACATGCTATCATTGCCGGCGAGGTGATGACATGAGCAGACAACGCATTCAAGTATACGCTGACCAAGAAACCAAACGGCGCATCGAGCTGGCCGCGATGAAGCGTCGCATGGCAGTGACAGAGTACTGCCTCGCTGCCATCCAGCAGCAGCTTGGCGAAGATGCAGTCCTGGAAGATCGCTCGGTTGAGATAGCGGTTGTTCCCGCCAAGGACAGTGGGCTGTTGGCCGACTTGCGCGCCTTACAGGGCCAAATCAAGGCGCGACGCGGCGGCAAGCTGTTAGATATCAGTCTTGTCCTGGAACAGGTGCGGGGGGAACGCAGCGATGAACTCCTGGGTCTGCATTGACGCCAGCGTCGTCCTATCCGCTCTGGCGCCCGATACTTTCAGTGACCGCGCGTTGGCTCTCTGGGAAATGTGGCAGAGGGACAACGACTCTTTGATCGCGCCCACCTTGCTAAACTACGAGGTGGCCTCAACGCTGCGCCGGCTGGTCTATTCTGGCTTGCTCACTGACGTCGAGGGCGAGCAAGCCTTTCAGCGTTTCCTCCGCATGGACATCCATGTGTCCAATCAGCGCGGCATCATACCTCTTGCCTGGGAGTTCGCCAAGGAGTTCGGCCGGCCACGCGCGTATGATACATCCTACCTTGCCGTGGCATACTTGCGCGACTGTGAGTTCTGGACGGCCGATGAAAGGCTGTATAACGCCGTGCGACATAAACTCACCTGGGTAAAGTGGCTTGGGCAGTTGAGCCTGTAAGTCGCCGGCCGGCGCAAGGCGGGCCGGTACGGGCGGGCCTTGTGGCTGCCCCCCAAGACCCAGCCCCAGAGGGCAGCCACAAGGGCTGCCCGTACAGCCGACCCGCGCCCGGCCGGTAGGGGCGGCCTTTATGGCCGCCCTCCCCCGCCCCGTCCGCCGCCCAGAGGGATCAGAGGCCAGGGTCATGGAGACCCCGTCGCTACACTTACCCGAAAGCCGATGTTGATGTGCCGATAGTACGGGCGGTAAAAATAGCGGAAGGCGCTGCGGGCGATCCACGCTTTATCGAAGTAGGAGCCGCCACGCCGCACGCGATGCCCCCCAGACGCCGGCCCGGTCGGCTCTCGCGCTGGCGAGCTGGCATAATACTCCTCATCATGCCAATCCGCGCACCACTCCCACACGTTGCCGGCCATGTCGGCGCAGCCAAACGGGCTATCGCCGGCCGGACTGTACTGCCCCACCGGCGTCGTGTCATTCACATTCAGGCCGTAGTTGCAGCGCGTCTTGTCCGGCGCGGCGTCGCCCCACGGGTAGATGCGCCCATCCGTCCCGCGCGCCGCCTTCTCCCATTGCGCTTCCGTCGGCAGCCGGCAGCCGGCCCACTGGCAGAAGGCCGTCGCATCATCCCAACTCACCTGAACCACCGGATGTTTCAGTTTGTCGGCCGGCGGCTGACTCTCCGCCCAATGACCCGGCGCGCGATGCCCGGTCGCCGTCACGAAGGCCGCAAACTGCGCGTTCGTCACCGGGTACTTGCCGATCCAGTATTCGCCCAGGGTCACTTTGTGCTGCGGCCGCTCCTCGTTCCATGCGTCTGGGTCCTTGCGCTTGTCGCTGCCCATCAGGAACTCGCCGGCCGGCACGCGCACCATCTCGATCCCGATCTTCTGCCAGTTCGGCCGCAAGATGCCATATTTGTTGAGAATTGCCGTGATTTTGTTCATGGGTATAGTCTGTAGTGTACACCCATGGCGCACCGCCTAGCGTCCACATGGGTAATCGGCGCTTGTGGTATGGCTTCCTCCCCGCTCAAACCCCGGTGATGAACCCCTTGTCCCAACCGAACGTCCGGCCGGGGGTGCGTAGGTCCATGCCGCCTTCGGCCACCGACTTGAGCGTCAACAGGTGCATCGTCCAGCCGACCAGCTCTTCCAGTTGTTGGTCCGGGCCGGCCTCGCGTGCCATGTAGGTGCAGGTCAACTTCACCGTCGCGATCCCCTCCTGGCGCGCCAGCTCGAAGCTCAACTGGACGGCCGGCCAGGTGAAGCCGAAGCGCTTGCGCGGCTCCCAGAGCGTGACGCGGTGGGTCGAAATGTCATGCGCGCCGGGGTCGGCGCTCCAAATCATCTCGAACTGACCGCCATTGCCGATTTCGCCGCGACAGGCCAACGGGAGCCAGCGCGCCAGGCCGGCCGGCGTCGTCAGCAGCTCCCAGACGGCTTCCAACGGGGCATTGATCGGCGCTTTCAGGGTAGTCTTGTTGTCGCGGACAAAAGTCGTCGTCATGCTGCACCTCTCATCCAACGCGGCGGGGGCATAGACCATCAGCGGCCCTATTATAATCAATCCCGCGTCAAGACACAAAGAAGCGAAAATCACTGTTGGCAGCCGGCGCAAAATGTGCTATAATAAACCTTAGTGGCTCGCGTCACAAATCCTTCCCAGGAGGCGTCGCCGCAAAGGGCCTGGCCGCCGGCCAGCCCGCACAGGACAAGCCGCACTTTTTCCTCTCGGTATTTCACGCCCTGCCCGTGGAGCGAGCGGTTTTGGCGCTATGCCCGTTGCGGCGTATGTGGCGGCGTCGCGACGACCGAACAGTTCTGTCTCTCCACGTCGGCTCTTCTTGCGCCCGCCGGCGCCATCAAGCCGGCAAAAATCCGCCCACCGAAGGAGAGAACCCCTCATGGCAAGCGTCACCTACGAGCACGTGACGAAGAAGTTTGGC
>CAIQJD010000642.1 GCA_903872005.1 uncultured bacterium
GACCATCTCCTTGATGACCTTCGAGTTGGAGAGAATCTGCCGGCGTTCCAGCAGCGAGCGGAAGAAGACGGGCAGCATTTTCGAGAGGCGCGAGAACTGCTTCTCGAAGCGCGCGCCATCGGAGAAGATGCCGAAGGGCGAATTGGCGATGAAGAGATGCACCCAGTGCTCAATAGAGAGGAAGGCGCGCAGCGGCACATGGAACGTGAGATCACCCTTGTTGTGGGCCATGTAGGTGGGGATGTGGTAATAGCCGATCTCACGCGCCTGCGTATCCACGATCAACGGGCGCACGAAAGGCTCCGGGCCGTGCGGGAAGTAGAACATGTTGCCGATGTAAGCGCCGGCTTCCATGCGGATGTCGCCTTGCAGCGGCAGGGCATGGGCGGTGATGGCCCTATCTTCCGGCGAGAAGGCGACGCGGCAGGCTTTGCCCAGGGCGCGCGCCTGGCTGATGAAAGCCGCCATGAACGCTGCGTCGAAGTAGAGGTTGTCCCGATAGGCGAGGATCTCTTCTTGCCCCTGGGGGATCTCTTCGAGGCTATCCACGACTAGCTCGTGGGTGCAATAGGGGGCCAAGATATCGCGCTGAAAAAGCCACAGCGGCTTGTTCATGACGCGCAAGTCGCGGGCCGGCTCATTGAACGGCGCGATTTTCCGGCGATCCCGGATGATGACTTTTCGCATACCCGACGCGATTCCTATGGACAGCCCATGTCGCGCCAAGCGCGCGCCTAACGGATTGGCTTCTTGGCGATATGAAAACGACATGCGGCGTCGCCGGCGGCAATGCAGGCCGTCTCTTCGACGCGGAATTCGTGGCCGCCGCTTACCCAGCGCAGACCTTCGGCCAGGATGCCCACCGCCAAATGGCAACATGGGCCTTCGGTATGGCGTCCCCAGCAGACGGCGCAACGCTCGTTGTTCCACATATAGTGGTCGCTGAATTCTTCTAATACGACGATCTGATCGCTGAAGCGGTTGAAGATGCCGGCGAAGGTCTCCGCGCCGATCTTGATCTTCATGCCCAATGGGATGAGACGCAAGGCCAAGTCGGCAATGCCAATCACCGCCTCGAAGTCTTGCAAGCCATACTTGAAAGTGGCGCGGCCGGCTTGCATGGCGATGCCCTTGCCGCCGCGCGGCCCATACATCTCCTCCAACGCCTGTTGGATGCTGGAAAGCTCGACGAAGTCGAAGCCCGGCTCCAGGTCATTGGGCGGATAATTGTTGACGCGGTGGCGGACGCCGGCGAAGTTCAACGCCGCGCTGACGCCGTTGCGCCCTAACACATCTTCCAGTCCCAGGAGATAGGCTCGCGCCATGCGATTGGAATAGTAATAGGACGGGGTGTTAGGATTGATGCGTAATAACGTTCCCGCCATTTTCGCTCCCGGGATACATCGGCCCGCCGATGCCCTCAGACTGCCGGCGGGCGCTCGCCGACTGGCAAGGCCAGGAAATCCCGCAAAACCTGATAGAAGCGTTCGCTCTCGTCTAGCATCGGATAGTGGCGCGAATGCTCGAAGACGATGCCGCGGCCGCGCGGCATCTGGCGCACCCATTCGACCTGGTTCGGGTTGACGATGTTGTCGCCGCGCCCAAAGATGCCCCAGACCGGCATCTGAAAGGCTGCCAGGCGCGGCCGCAAATCCATCTTTGCCAGCGATCCGATGCTATAGGAAAAAGCTTGCATGTGGGTGCGGGTGATGTCTTGCATGAACATGCGATACCAGCGGCCGGCGTCCCGCGCGATCCAGGGAGAGTAGAGTTTCATGGCCGCCGGCAAGAAGAACGGCACGTTCCAGGCCAGCCAGCCAAAGGGCTGCCGGCCGGCGATCTTCAGCCAGAACGCCAACGACGTCCCCACCACCGGCGAGCCGACGATGGCGACCTTCTCCACGCTTTGCGGCTGGGCCAGGGCCAAAGAGAGCGCCACGCTCCCGCCCATGGAATGGCCCAGCACCGGCGCGATGGCGATCCCCATACTCTCCATGAAAATCTGCACCATCGCCACGTAGTCGGCAATCTCGTAGCGATATTCCTGCTTCGCGGAATCGCCGAAACCCCAGAAATCGAGCGCGTGGACACGGTACGACCGGGAGAGCATCTCCATCGAGTCGCGCCAGTTGGCCCACGAGCCGAGCCAACAGTGCAGCAACAGCACCGGCCGGCCGCGCCCAATCGTCTCGTAATGCACGACGCCGCGATCAGTGACGATGGATCCCACCGTCGTCTTCCTTATCTATGCCTTCGAGAATGGTGTAGAGCAACTCCAGTAAGATGTGTTTGACGCTCTCCTTGTCGCGCGCCACGCAGGGCAGGATCTTGGTCTTCGGATCAATGCGTAGGGCGATACGCAGATCATCAATGCCCCAGGCGTCGGCGACATCTTGCTTGTTCGCCGCGATGACATAGGGGGTATTGGCGTAGCCCTTGAAAATATCGAGGATGTAGCGGGCCTCGCGGAAGGTTTCGGGTTTCACGCTATCAATGAGGATGACGAAGCCGAGCATGCCTTCGGAGAGGATCTCCCACATGAAGTCGAAGCGCTTTTGGCCGGGCGTGCCGAAGAGGTATAGCACCAGGTCATCGTCAATGCTGATGCGCCCGAAGTCCATCGCCACGGTGGTCTGATGCTTGACCGTTTTGGTGGAATCGCTGATCTGGCGTTCCGTAGATACGACATCAATCTCGCTGACGCTGCGGATGAACTCTGTCTTGCCGGCATTGAAGGGGCCAGTGACGACGATCTTGACTGCTTGCATGTAGTCTCCCAGTGGCTGTCTTGGCGAGGGGCTGCCCGGCGCGGCTTCCTCGGCCGGCTCAGATGCGCCGGATGCGGTCAATCAGGCGCAGAATGACATTGCGTTTGACGGCCGGCGGCTTGGCCGCTTCGGTCGCCTTGGCCGGCTCGGCCGCGCGGGCTGGCTCGGGCGTCTTTTCGGCCGGCGCGCCGGGGCGCAGCGGACGCTTGCGCGCCGCGCCATCCAGGTCTACCATTTCCACCAGGCCGGCCGAGAGCATCCCGAAGACGATTTTGCGAATCTGGAAGTCGTTCATCCCGTTGTACTGGGCAATCTGACGGATGGTGTTGCGCGGGTTGATGAAAGAGATCACGCGCCACTCGTCGGCGCTCAGGTTGATGTTGCGAAGGCGCGCGCTGGGCCGTTCGGTGAACTTCAGCGCTACATCCAGGTCGGGCACCTCATCTTGCAACCGCTCCCATTCTTTGATGCGCCGGCTCCCCTCCATGATGACGTTTTCCAGGTCAATCGGCGCCGTAATGCGGTCGGCCGAGGGGAGCTGGTTGGGTTCAAAATGAAATTTGCCGTCGGTCCAGGTGAAGAGGAGATACATGACTTCCAGGGTTTGCATCCGCACGCTGGAGATGATGTCTTCTTGCGAGACGTAGCCGGCATTGATGAGCAGCATGCCGAGTTCCTTGTCCGTGTTGATCTGCGAGCGCGTCTTGATGACGCGCGCCTGTTCGAGCGTGATTTTGCCCGATTTTTGCAGCACGGCCGTGAGCGCATTGTCCTGGCCGGCCAGGGAGGCGTGAATGAGCTTCCCTTCGCGGAAGAAAAGGTGCGCTGTCGTGCCATCCGTCTCAATGGTCAGCACGCCGGTCTTGCGAGCCAGGTTAATCAGGTTCAAGAGCTGGGTGGTGCTGAAATCGCGCAGATTCCCTTTGAGTGCCATGGCGCTTTACCTTCCATGCCTGCGCGGCCGTGGGCCGGCGCAGTTTTGTGAATGGACCTGTCCCCCAGGGGGAGTCCCCCGCAAGGCATCTACCGCCTATCTTCGCATTATACCTGGCGACCGTCTTTAAGTCAACCTATCGCTATGTCAAGCTGGTCGGCCCTAATCCAGCTCGGTGACAATCGGCACGACGATGGGCCGGCGCCGCGTGCGGTCATAGATCAAGTGTCTCACATTATCGCGCAACTGGTCGGCGAGCATCTGCCGGCCCGGATAGTGCGCCAGTCGCTCCAACAGGCCGGCGACGGCGGCATTGATCTCGACGACCAACTCGGCCGCGTCGGGCATGTGGATGAAGCCGTGCGAGATGACCTCGGCGTCGCCGACGAGCTGCGACTTGCCACGATTCACCTTCAAGCCGATGACGACGAAGCCATCTTCTGCCAACATCTCGCGCTCGCGCAGCACCTCCGGACCAATATCGCCCACGCCGCTGCCATCCACGAAGACGTAGCCGCCCGGCACGCGCTCGCCGACGCGCCCGCCCTGCTCATCGAAGTGCAAGACGTAGCCATTCTCGACGACGAAGACATTCTCGGCCGGCCAGCCCATCTCCTGGGCGGTGCGGGCGTGACGATGCAGGTGGCGCAGCTCGCCGTGAATGGGGACAAAATAGCGCGGCTGGATGAGCTTGAGCAGCAATTTCTGCTCTTCCTGACTTGCATGACCGGACACATGCACCGGCGCGATCTTGTCGTACACCACGTCCGCGCCGCGCTGGAAGAGCCGGTTGATGACGTCGTTGAATTCCTCTTCGTTGCCCGGGATGGGGTGGGCAGAGAGGACGACCGTATCGCCGGGCTGAATGTGAATCTGCCGGTGATTGCCCTTCGCCATGCGCCCCAGGGCGGCGGTCGGTTCGCCCTGGGTGCCGGTCGCCAGGATAGCGATCTGTTGCGGCGCGAAGCCGCGCATCTGGCTCATGGGAATCAGCAGGTTGGGCGGCAGCTCCAGGTAGCCCAGGTCGTGGGCGATGCGGATGTTCTCTTCTATGCTATGGCCGGCGATGGCGAGCCGACGCCCGTGCCGCGCCGCCACCCAGATGACCTGCTGGATGCGCGGCAGATGGGAGGCGAAGGCGGCGACGATGACGCGGCCGGGCGCGTGGTCGAAGATTTCATCGAAGGCCGGCTGCACCGAACGCTCCGAGCCAGTGAAGCCGGCCGTCTCGGCGTTGGTCGAATCCGATAGCAGCGCCAGGACGCCCTCGGCCCCGAAGCCGGCCAGCCGCGCCAGGTCGGCCGGCGGGTCAATGACCGGCGTATAGTCGAGCTTGAAATCGCCGGAGTGGACGATCAGGCCGGCCGGCGTGCGGATGGCGAGGCCGACGCCGTCGGGGACGCTGTGGTTGACGCGGAAGAATTCGACGTCGAAGTCGCCGGCGACGATGCGGTCGCCGCCATTGACGACGTGGAGCATCGCGCGCTGCCGGTCGCGGGAGCGCAGGCGCGCTTCAATCAGCCCCATCGTGAGCCGCGTGGCGTAAATGGGGACTTGCAGATGCTTCAGCACGTAGGGGAGCGCGCCGATGTGATCTTCGTGGCCGTGAGTGACGATGATGGCGCGCACTCTACTGAGCTTGTCCATCAAATACCTGAAGTCGGGGATGACCAGGTCAATGCCAAGCATGTCATTTTCGGGAAACATGATGCCGGCGTCAATGATCAGGATATCGTCGCCGACCTCCAGAACCATCATGTTCTTACCGACTTCGCCGAGACCGCCGAGAGGAATGATACGCAATTCTTGATTGGTCATGCCGTCCTGCCCACCATCATGGCTATTATTACGCGTCGCTCCAGGGTAGCCGTGCCTTCCTTTTTATCGTAGCATGAAACAAAGGGCTTGTCAACTGATGTTGAAAAGAGGGTGTGTTTCACATTGCGGGGGACGGGCATTTGGGCTGTCGTAGCATAGCCCCTTGTGGGCGTTTTGGCCTGGGTCAGACGCGCACAAGGCGCTATGCTACACACGCGCCCAAACATTGAAACGCACCCGCCGACGAACGCCGGCTTGACGAGATATGCCGTCTGCACTATACTCTACTCAAGCAACCTGTAAGGCGCGTAATCGCGTGGCTTCATTCCCGCGCCGGAATCGGGCCGCTTGCGCGCCACGTTTCGCCGCACAACGCCGCCGGGCGTTTGCAGGGCGTGGCGACACACCCGTCGCGGCCTTGTGGTGCGGCCATGCCATTGGCCTGGATAACTTGCCCGAAAGAATCGCCTGTGCCGCCGGCGCCTGGCGGCCGGCCACCCGGATAGGCGCTTTGTGCCCTTGAGCCATGCGTTGACAGAAAGGATACATCCATGCGCGTCTTAGTCGTGAAGTTCCAGCTCAAACCCGAATATCGCGAGCAATTCCTGCAACTGGCGCGTGAGGACGCTCACGGCTCCAATCACGATGAGCCGAACTGCCTGCAATTCGATGTGGCGCAGGACGAGGCAGATCCCAACCGCATCTACTTCTACGAGGTCTATACCGACGAGGCCGGCTTCCAGGAGCATCTCAAGACGCCGCATTTCGCGCGCTATCGCGCCGGCGCCAAAGAGAGCTGGTACACCCACCCGCCCGAAGTGGCGCGTTGTTGGAGCCTCTACCCGCCGGACGCCGAATGGAAACACGCCCACGTCTAGCATCTGCTGAGGAGCGTCCACGATGAAGATCGCGATCATGGGGGCCGGCGGCGAGGGCGGCTATCTGGGCGGCCGGCTGGCGCAAGCCGGCCGGGATGTCGCCTTCATCGCGCGTGGCGAACACCTGGCCGCCCTGCGTCGGCGCGGCCTGCAAGTGCATAGTCCCCTGGGAGATTTCGCCATCCAGCCGCTCCTGGCGACTGACCAGCCGGCCGAAGTCGGCCGGGTAGATTTGATCCTCTTCTGCGTCAAAGCCTACGATGTCGCCAGCGCCGGCGCCATGCTGCATCCCATGATCGGCCCCCACACGGTCGTCCTGCCCGTTCAGAATGGCCTGGAGCACCTGCAAACTCTGGCCGAAATCGTCGGGGAAGCGTATGTCCTGGGCGGCGTGTCCGTCCTGGGCGCGCGCATCGCCGCGCCGGGGGTGATCCAGCATACCGCCGGCGCCAACGCGCTCTTTTTCGGCGAGATCGCCGGCGGCGGCTCGCCGCGCTGCACTGCGATCCAGGCCGCGCTCACCGTGCCGGGCTTCGAGGCCGTGATTCACCCTAACATTATGGAACGGATGTGGCTGAAGCTCGCCACCTACTGTGGAGCCAGCGTCCTGTGCGCGACGCGCGGCGACCGCGCCACGGCCTGGGATTACCCGGAAATCCAACAAGTCTGCCGGCAGGCCGCCGGCGAAGCGGTGGCCGTGGCCCGGGCGCGCGGGTTCGCCCTTGCGCCAACCTATCCCGACGAGCTGGTCAGCGCCATCAACCAGATGGCCCCTGAATACAAGCCGTCCATGTTGGTCGCCCTGGAGCGCGGTCAACGCCTGGAAGTGGAAGCCATCAATGGCGTCATTTGTCGCTACGGTCGCGCCCTGGGCGTCCCGACGCCAGCCAATGATTTCATCTACGCCTGCCTGAAGCCCTGGGCCGCCGGCCGGCGCTGACCCCCAGGGGTTCAGCCGCTGACCGATTCTGCCTGGGAATCGTCGGAATTGTGGAGTCTTATGAGCCTGAAATTGCCGCCTTCGCCTGGCAATATCACACCAACCCGTGCGCGGATCCTGTTGGCATCGGCGGTGTTCGTGTGCTTGTTCTTCGGCGCGGCGCTCACCCAATGGGTGGCCCGAACCTGGAACGAGCACATGCGCGCAGATATCCTGAATACGACGCTCGTGTTGGCTCAGGCGCTGGATGTAAACTCCGTCGCCGGCCTGAGCGGCTCCGACGCCGACTTGACCTCGCCCATATATCAACGCCTCAAGCAGGAGATGGAGCGCTCCTGCCGCGCCTGGGATCAATGCCGCTTCCTATATGTGGCCGGCCGGCGCCCGGACGGCACGATCTTCTTCTACGTAGACTCCGAGCCATCCGACTCGCCCGACTACTCTCCCCCGGGCGATCTATTCGAGGAAGCCTCGCCGGCCTTTCGTCAGGTCTTTATGGATGGCAAGGACGTCATCGAAGGCCCCAGCTCCGACCGTTGGGGCACCTGGGTCAGCGCGCTGACTGCCGTGCCGGACGAGCAGGGCAAGCCCATTGCCGTGTTCGGCATGGATATTGACGCCCGCTCCTGGAATCGAACCATTGCCAGTCGTTTCATTGAGCCAATACTCGTCGCCCTGCTCATGCTCGCCGTCTCTCTCCTCTTCTTCTATATCCAGCAACGCACCGAGCAAGAGCGGCGTCGCCTGGCTGTATCCGAGGCAGCGATTCGCGAAAGCGAGCTTCAGTATCGCCGGATCATCGAAACTATCCCGGATATCTTTTGCCGCTTGAGCGTGGACGGAACCATCCAGTTGGTCAACCCCGCCGCGGCGCGCCTCTTGGGCTACGCTTCGATGGAAGAAATGGTCGGACAACCGACGAGCATCATCTGGGCCAATCCGCATGAGGTACGCGCGCTCTTCGACGTGTTGTCGCTGGGCAGCTCCGTGCAGCACTGGGAGTTCCTGGGCCGGCGCAAAGATGGCAGCCTGTTGGTGATCGAAGCGTCAGCCTACATGCTCTACGATGAGGCCGGCAAGCCGGCCGGCTTCGAAGGCATTGGCCGCGACATCACGGAGCGCAAGATGGTAGAAGAGACGCTGCGTCAGGCCAAAGAGGCCGCCGAAAGCGCCAATCATGCCAAGAGCGCGTTCCTGGCTGCCATGAGCCATGAAATTCGCACACCCCTGAACGGCGTCCTGGGCATGACCAGCCTGCTCCTGGACACCGAAATGAGCGGCGAGCAACGCGAATACGCCGAGGCGATCCGCGTGAGTACCGATGCGCTCCTGGCGATCATTAACGAAGTGCTGGACTTCTCCAAGATCGAAGCCGGCCGGCTCGATCTGGAATTGCAGCCCTTTGACTTGCGCGAGTGCATCGAAAGCGCGCTGGACCTGGTCGCGACGCAAGCGGCGACCAAGTCGCTGGACTTGATCTATCTGGTAGACGATGATGTGCCGGAAGTCGTGGTGAGCGATGTCACCCGCCTGCGCCAGATCTTGCTCAATCTCTTGAGCAACGCCGTCAAGTTCACCGACACGGGCGAGATCATCCTGCGGGTGCGGCGCGCCGCTGCGCCGGCCGAGACGCCGCCCTCTCGCTGTGAGATTCTCTTCACGGTGCAGGACACCGGCATCGGCATCCCGTTGGAGCGCATGGACCGTCTGTTCAAATCCTTCAGCCAGGTAGATGCCTCCACGACCCGCAAATATGGCGGCACCGGCCTGGGCCTGGCGATCAGCAAGCGACTGAGCGAATTGCTGGGCGGCCGCATGTGGGTGGAGAGCGAGGTTGGCAAAGGGAGCGTCTTCTCCTTCACCATCGCGGTTGAAATCGCGCCGAGCCGGCCGGCGGCCCTGGAGGCCCCCGATCCCAATGCCTTGCGTGGCAAGCGCGTCCTCATTGTAGACGACAGCGCCGCCAATCGGCGTATCCTGAGCCTGCAAATAGCGGCCTGGGGCATGACGCCGCGCGATACGGATTCGCCGCGCCAGACGCTCGATTGGCTGACGCGCGGCGAAGATTTCGATGTCGCCTTGTTGGACATGCAAATGCCGGAAATGGATGGCTTGACCCTGGCGCAAGAGATCCGCCGCATGGAGGCCAGGAGCGGGCGCCAATTGCCGCTGGTGCTGCTCACTTCGTTGGGCCGGCGTGAAGCCAGGGCCCAGGCCGTCGGTCTGGCCGGCCATCTGACCAAGCCGGTCAAGCCGACACAACTGCGCCGGCTGCTGCTGGAGATTTGCGCCGGCCAGCAACGCGCGCCGGCGGCGCCGATGCCGCGCCTGGGGCGTCTGGCCGACCAGCTCCCGTTGCATATTCTGATCGCCGAAGACCATCCCGTGAACCAGAAATTGGCTACACAGATATTGGCGAAGATGGGATATCGCGCCGACGTCGTCGGCAATGGACTGGAAGCGGTGCAGGCGTTGGAGCGCCAGGCGTATGACGTCATCTTGATGGATGTGCAGATGCCGGAAATGGATGGCCTGGAGGCGACGCGCCAGCTGCGGCAGCGGCCGGAATACGCCGCGCTGCCGGTGGTCGCGATGACGGCCAACGTCATGGCCTCAGACATCGCCGCTTGTCGTGACGCCGGCATGAACGA
>CAIQJD010000643.1 GCA_903872005.1 uncultured bacterium
ATCCAGGGCGACTTGCCGGCCGGCGGCGGCCAGGGCGCGCCGGCGCGTGCGGTCGGCCAACAGTGTGCAGAGTTTGGAGCTGAGGTCGCCGGCGTCGGCGTTGTGAAACCAGAGGCCGGAATGGCCGTTTTGCACCAGCTCGCGCGGCCCGCTGTGGTCGGGGACGATGACTGGCGCGCCGGCCAGCCAGGCTTCGGGGATCACGAGGCCGGCGCCCTCCGGTTCTATCGAGGCCAGGACGAAGATGTCGGCGGCGTGCAGCAGCGCCGGCCCATCGGCGCGCCAGCCGATCAGGAAGACGCGCCCGTCCAACCCGTAGTCGGCGATCATTTGGCGCAGGCGGTCTTTGTAGGGCTGATACATGGGGCGCGGGATGTCGCCAACGATACAGAAGTGGGCGTTAGCGCCGGCCTGCAGTGCCAGATGCGCTGCTTCGATGAAGACGTGCAGCCCCTTCTGTGGCGTCAGGCGCGCCATGCTGACTACCAGGTGCGTATCGGGCGAGAGACCCAGCTCGGTGCGGACGGCCGCGGCTGGCGTATTCAGGTTCTCGAAGCGGCTCGTATCTACGCCGTCGCGAATGATGCTGATTTTGGGATCGAGCCGGCCAAAATCGCCCAGCGCGACCGCTTGACTGATAGCGATGATGCGGTCGGCGCACAGGCGGATGTAGCGATAGAGGGGGCGCGTCAGCCAGGCCGGCGAGGTCCAGATTTCGCGCACGTGCCAGACGTTGGGGATGCCGGCGCGCCGCGCCGCCAGCGCGCCCACCGGGATGGCGCTGGAGTTGGTGTAGATCAGGTCAATTTGGCGCTGGCGAATGATCTGGCGCAGGTAGCCCATGCTTGAGAAGAAGCTGCGGGCGAACTCCCACAATTGCCTGGGCGTCGCCAGCCGCTCCAGCCGGCAGATGTCGTGGTAGAGTACCTCGGCGCCGGCGGCCTGTAACGATGCTACCAGGGGGCCGGCATGGGGCAACAACACGAGCGGCTGGAAGCGTGCCGTGTCGAGGTAGCGCACGATGCTCAGCAGCCCCATATCGGCGCCGCCGAATTCAGAGCGCGAATTGAGGAAGAGGATGCGCGCCCGCCGGCCGCCCATCAGGCGACCTCGCGCGGCGTGCTGAGGCGTTGGGGCAGCCGACGCGCGAGCACGATCATGGCTATGATGAACCACTGGTACGTGAAATGGATGGAGTCGGCAGCCATCAGACGCACCATCAGGGTGATGAAGCTGGCGAGGAGGCCGGCGCTGGCCGCTTCCATGAACTTATCGCCGGCGGCAGCGGCGGCGCGCCAACCGCGCACCCCTTCGGTGATGATGACGGCCACCAGGAAGAGGAACGCGGCGATGCCGGGGATGCTGGTTTCCGTCAGTAAGCGCAGCAGGAAGCCGCCGGTCATGACCGGAAAGGCATTGACATAAACATCCGTGAATGAGACGCCCCAGATGGGGCGGTAGTCGTAAAAGAAGAAGCCGTAATTGCCGTAACCCACGCCCCAGGGAATGGCCTTGAACATCTCCCAGGACGTGGCGACGGCTGTGGTGCGGTGGATGTTGCCAAAATTCTCGTCTTGCAGCGGCGAGATGAAGCGTTCGGTGACGGCTGCGACCAGAGAAGCCTGTTCGGTGTTGGGCAGGCGCGAGACGATGAGGCTGACTAAGGCGACGACGCCGACGAGGATCAGCAGGACGCGGCCCAGGGGCTTGAGCAGGCTGGGCCGATAGATGATCATGACGACCGCGCCGATCAGCAGGGCGAGGTAGGCGCTCCGGGTGAAGGTGAGGAGCAGGGCCAGCCCCAGTACGCCCACGACGACCAGCAGACGCCGGCGCGCTTTGGCCGAAACGGCATCGCTCAACAGAAGCATGGCGGCCACCGGGATCACGCCGACCAGGTAGTCCCCGAACCAGACTGGCTCCGATGCGACCGACCAGATACGCAGGAAGCGCCCGCCGGCCAGCGAGATGGCCCAGATGGATGACTCGCCGAAAGAGGCCGTGTCGGGGAAGAGGTCCACAAAGGGCCAGCCCAATGGATAGGCGATGAACTGGTACAGGCCGTACAGCGCGGCGACGAAGCTCGTCCCGATGAAGACCCATAAGGCCCAGCGAAACATGCGCCGGCTCGCCACCGTCAACAGGATGGTCAGATAGGCGCCCATCATGAAGACGAAATTCATGATTTGTTTGGCGCTGCGGAGATAGCGCACTTCGCCGCGATATTCGCCCGGCGGAACCTGGATGGAGAGGAAGAAGGATGCCGCGATGACGAGGAAGAAGATCAGGATCGCGGTGTGAACCCGCGAGCGCGGGATGAGCAAGGGGAGATGGCGCGCCACGGCGCGCCAGACCAGGAGCAGCGCGGCGAGAATCAAGGGCAGGAAGTTGGCCTGAAAGCTGAAGCTGCTTTCAAAGAGAGAGAAGCGTGTCGCCGGCAGAAAGGCAATGAAGGCCAGGAACATGAACTCTAGCGGCAAGCGGTCTTGCAGACTGAGGCTCAAGAGGCCGGCCAACATGACGCCGCCGGCCAGGAGAAACACGCCCTGGTCGGCATCCAGCGGCCCGAAAGCGACAAAGGCGCCGCCCAGAAGCAGTAGGCCGACGATGCCCACCAACAAGAGGATGGGGTGCATCCTGGCCCATTGCGCGATGCGGGTCCATAGTGTCATGTGGAAGCACCCTCCTGTGGCGCGCCAGGCCCCGCCGTGGCCGGCAGGCGTGGGCGCAAGGTTCGCCAGAGCAGGCGTAGGTCGTCGCGCTCAAAGACCCGTAACGCGACCAGCGCCAGCGCATAGGCGACGCCGGCGGCGATCAGGGGCAGCAGGATGGAACGGCCTCGCCACAGCGCGATGATGGCGATAGCCGGCGTTGCGCCCAGCGCCAGCTTGAGGATGGCCGACCAGGGGCGATAGCTCCCGAAGACGCGCGTCACGTAGATATAGCCGACCGCACACGCACACGCTTGGGACGCCAGCATGCCGAGGGCCGCGCCGGCCGCGCCCAGGCCGGGGATGAAGCCCAAACCGACGCCCAGGTGCGCCGCCACAGACAGGGCCAGGCGCACCGTTTCGTAACGCTGTTTCCCCACCGCGGTCAACACATATTGGAACAGGGAGTTGGGAAACATGAAGACGATCACCCAGATCATGATACGGAGAGTGCGACCGCCTTCGGCGAAATCGGCCCCGAACAGGAGCGCCATCAATGGGTCGCTGACAAAGGTGACCAGGATGGCAATGGGGACGGAGCCGACCAGGAAGTACTTGAAGATCTTGCCATAGAGCTGCACGGCCTTGTCGCGCGCGTCATGTGCCAGGTTGGACATGGTCGGCAAGAGGCCGGCCATGATGCTGTCTGGGATGATGTTGACGCCGGCGATGATGCGATAGGGAGCGCTGAAGAGGCCCAGTTGCGTTGCAGTCTGCATGAGTTGTAACAGGAGGGTGTCCAGTTGGGCATCCATGGTGCGAAAGCCGGTGGAGAAGAGGAGCGGCAGCGATTCACGCAAGAAGAAGGCGAAACGCCGGCTGTCACGCGTCCAGACCAGGCGCGTGAAGCGCAGGCGCACCATCAGGGCGCAGAAGATCAACTTGAAAGAGAAAGACGTGAGCTGCACCCAGAAAATCATCAGGAAGTCCAGGCGCAGCAATACGACCAACACGATGCCGGCCAGGAAGATGCCGCGTTCCAGGATGACCGAGAGGGCCATGTAGCGCGTATCTTCGAAGGCGGTGAAGAGCCACATGTATAGATTGGCGAGCACCTGAATGTCGCCGGCGGCAATGCTGATCCAGGCAGCGCGGCGCACGGCCATGTCCTGGGTGAAGACGGGGAGGAGCAGCAATCCCAGCGCCGTGGCGAGGATGGTGAAGAGCGCCTGAATGGAGAAGTCCCTGCGTTTGTTGACCAGG
>CAIQJD010000644.1 GCA_903872005.1 uncultured bacterium
CACGGCCTGCACCTCGGGCGAATTGGGCAGCATGGTCACGACGATGGCGGCGCGCTGGGCGACTTCTTGCGGCGAGCCGGCCGGCGCGGCGCCCTCTGCGGTCAGTGCTTCGATGGCGGCGCGGCTGCGGTTGTAGACAACCAGCGGGAAGCCGGCTTGCAGCAGGTTGCGCGCCATGTGTTTACCCATCAACCCCAGGCCAATGAATCCGACGGCAGGTTTCATGCGGAATCTCCCTCTCTGTAGCGTGCTATCATGGTCATTACCCATCAATGACAGTTACTTGACAAATGGTTGAAACAAGACTATACTGGCATGGACACCGAGTATTATAGCACGGGACGCGCGCCGGCGCGAAATACGCGGCGCGTGGCGGGACGAATCGCAGTCTGGCCCCCAGACTACGCCGATCTTCAGCGCCTGGCCTCTCGGACGCGCGACACATTCTCTCCAACCTTCGCGGGGAAAGGAATCAGATGATGCGTAAGCGTAGCGCCGTATGGAAATGGATGACGTTGGTCACGCTGCTGGGTCTGCTGTTGATGGCCGGCGGATGCGGCAAGCGCGCGCCGGCGGCCGGCGCGAAGCTGGAGGGGACGATCCGCATTTCAGGCGCTTTCGCGCTCTACCCGATGATGGTGCGCTGGGGCGAGGAGTTCCAGAAGATCAACCCCGGCGTGCGGGTGGATATTTCGGCCGGCGGGGCCGGCAAAGGCATGGCCGACGCGCTGGCCGGCCTGGTGGACCTGGGCATGATCTCGCGCGAGGTGAAGCCCGAAGAGATCCAGCAGGGCGCAGTCTATGCGCCGGTGGTCAAAGATACGGTGGTCGCCATCGTCAACGCCGGCAATCCGGCGGCGGCGCAACTGCTGGCGACCGGCCTGAAGAAGAGCGCCTTCACCTCCCTGTGGATGAAGGGCGAGGCGCTGACCTGGGCGCAGGTGGCCAGCGGGCCGGCGCAGCCGGTGCAGGTGTATACCCGCTCCGATGCCTGCGGCGCGGCCGAAACCTGGGCCAAGTACCTGGGCGGCAAGCAAGAAGACCTCAAGGGCACCGGCGTCTACGGCGATCCGGGCATCGCCGACGCCATCAAGCAGGATGTGGGGAGCATTGGCTACTCGAACCTGAACTACGCCTTCGACATGACCAGCGGCAAGCCGGTGGCCGGCCTGGTGGTCGTGCCGATAGATGTCAACGAGAATGGCAAGGTGGACCCCGAAGAGCAGATTGACACCAAAGTCAAGACGGTCGCCGCCATCAAAGCCGGCGTCTACCCCTCGCCGCCGTCGCGCGACCTCTTCCTGGTCACGAAAGACAAGTTCACCGGCCTGACCCTGGCCTTCGTGCGCTGGATTCTGACCGACGGGCAGCAATACGTGGACGAAGCCGGCTACGTGCGCCTGCTAGATAGCCAGATTGCCGACGCCATCAAGGCGCTGGGGAATCCCTGATGCGTTGGCGACGCCTGCAAGACACGCTGGCGACCGGCGGCATGCGCGCGGCCCTGGCCGTCGCCAATTCGCTGACCCTCTTCATTGCCCTGGGGCTGCTCCTCAAGGCGCGCCCGATCCTGGCGCAGAAATCGCTGGGGCATCTGCTCTTCTCCTCAGACTGGCACCCGCTCAAAGGGGCCTTCGGCTTCTACCCGTTCATCATCGGCACGCTGGAAGTGACCGCCCTGGCGATGGTATTGGCCGTGCCCATCTGCCTCTTGAGCGCCATCTATCTGTCGGAATATGCCCATAGCCGGCTGCGCCAATGGATCAGCCCGGTGATTGACCTGTTGGCCGGCATCCCATCGGTCATCTATGGCCTGTGGGGCGTCATCGTCATCGTCCCCTTCGTGCGGAGCCTGGGGACGGCGTTGGGCTATCGCACGACCGGCTATTCGCTGCTGGCCGGCGGGGTCATCCTGGCGATCATGGTCTTTCCCATCATCATCTCCGTCGCCATGGAGGTCTTGCGCTCCGTGCCGCTGGAGGCGCGCGAAGCGGCCATCGCTCTGGGGGCGACACGCTGGGAGACGGTCAAGAAGGTGGTGCTGAAGAGCGCCTCGCGCGGCATCCTGGCGGCCATCGTGTTGGGCTTCGCCCGCGCCTTCGGCGAGACGATGGCGCTCTTGATGGTGGTGGGCAATGTGGCGCAGGTCCCGAAGTCCATCTTCGATGCGGCTTATCCGCTGCCGGCGCTGATCGCCAACAATTACGGCGAGATGATGTCCATTCCGCTCTACGATGCGGGGTTGATGCTGGCGGCGCTGATCTTGCTGCTGGTGGTGGCCGGCTTCAACGTGGCAGCGCATTTCACGCTGTTGCAGATCGAGCGCGCCGGCCGCTGAGCCGGCTGGCGCAACCCAGAGGTAAGGCGCGATGCGATTTCGCAAACTCGAAGAGAACATCTTCAAAGCCCTCATGATCTTCTCCCTGGCCGTGGTGCTGGTGAGCCTGGCGGCCATCCTGGGCGTCATCATCGCGCGCGGCGCGGCCGCGCTCAGCCTGAACATGCTCATCCAGACGCCCAAAGGCGGCTATTACCTGGGCAAAGAGGGCGGCATCGCCAACGCCATCGTCGGCTCGCTCTACCTGGGCTTCGGGGCGTCGCTCCTGGCGATCTTGCTCAGCCTGCCCATCGCCTTCGCGCTGCAACGCGAGTACACCGGCCGGCGGCTCGCCCGCATCACCCGCCTGGGCCTCGACATCCTGTGGGGCACGCCGTCCATCGTCTACGGCGCGTTCGGCTTCGTCATCATGCAAACCCTGCGCCTGCGCGCCTCGCTCCTGGGCGGCATCCTGGTCTTGACCCTGCTGATCCTGCCCATCATGGTGCGTTCCATCGAAGAGGTCATCCGCATGATCCCGATGGAGCTGAAAGAGAGCGCCTACGCCATGGGCGCGACGCGCCTGGAAGCAACCATGGCCGTCGTCCTGCGCCAGACCTTGCCCGGCATCGTCATGGCGGTGCTGCTGGGCTTCGGGCGCGGCATCGGCGACGCGGCGTCCATCCTCTTCACGGCCGGCTATACGGACTATATCCCCCGCTCGCTGCTGGACCCGGCCGCCTCGCTCCCCCTGGCGATCTTCTTCCAGATCGGGACGCCGATCCCCGAAGTGCAGCAGCGAGCCTACGCTTCGGCTTTGATTCTGCTCATCATCGTCTTGCTGGTGAGCGGCGGGGCGCGCCTGTTGAGCCGGCGCTTCTCGCGCTACATCGTGCGATAGGAGAGACGGCTATGCCGCACATCAGTCTGCGCGACCTGAACGTCCATTACGGCAGCCATCACGCCCTGCGCGCCGTCAACGCCGATATCCCCGATGGGCAGATTACCGCCATCATCGGGCCGTCGGGCTGCGGCAAGACGACGCTGCTCAAGAGCCTCAACCGGCTGGTGGATCTGTACGAGGAAGTCCGGGTGAATGGTCAGGTGTTGATTGATGGGGCCAACATCTACGATCCGGGCGCCGATGTCCTGGCCCTGCGGAAGAAAGTTGGCTTCCTCTCCCAGCGCCCGTACCCACTGCCCATGTCCATCTACGAGAATATCGCCTTTGGCCCGAAGATTCACCGCATGAACGGCCAGCAGATCGAGCGGGTCGCCGGCCGATTGGAGCAGCTCTACGCCGGCGAGCGCCGGCCGGCCGGCAAGGGGAAGGGAACCGACCTGCTGGTGGAATACTACCTGCGCCTGGCCGGCCTGTGGGACGAGGTGAAGGATCGCCTGAATGCGCCGGCGGCGCGGCTCTCCATCGGTCAGCAGCAACGCCTGGCCCTGGCGCGCACCCTGGCGGTGGAGCCGGATGTGATTCTGGCCGACGAGCCGACCTCGGCCCTCGATCCCATCTCGGCCAAGCTGGTGGAGAGGCAGTTCCAGCTTCTCAAACAGGAGTACACCATCGTGGTGGTGACGCACATCCTGCGCCAGGCGCGCCGCATCGCCGATTACGTGATGTTCATGTACATGGGCGAATTGGTGGAGCATGGGCCGGCGCGCGACGTCTTCGCCGCGCCGCGCGACGAGCGCACGCGGGCCTACGTGGGCGGAGAGATCAGTTAGCCGGAATGGTAGCCTGGCGCCTTGTGCGCGTCTGGGCGACGGGTAGGACGCCCACGAGGGGCCGGATGTGCCTGGCTCAGAAATACTCCGCGTAGCCGGCGATCCCCAGTTCGTCGCGCACGATGCGTAGCTCTTTCTGCAAATTGGCGTTGAGCGGGATGCCCGTCCGCCGGCGCTCCTGTTCCAGCTCATACTCTTTTTCGCCGGCCACGTAGATGCGCTCCGCGCCGGCGGCCTTGCGCGACGCCTGCAAATTCCGCATGATCTGGCCGGTGATGCGCCGCGATTCCTCCACGGGGATGAAGTGGGCGACATCCAGGGCCAGGAAGAAGTGCCCCAGCATGTAGGGCCGCCGGCTGCCGTCGGGGGCCACCCCCAGCAGGTCCTTTTGGAACGCGCCGGCCTGCAGCGAGGCGGAGAGGATCTCCACCACCGTCGCCAGGCCGTAGCCCTTGTAGCCGCCCAGTCCCTCGCCGGCGCCGCCCAGGGGCAGCAGCGCCGCCAATCCCTGGTCGAAATGGCCCAATAACGCGTGGGGATCGGTGGCCGGCCGGCCGTCGGCGCCGATGGCCCAACCTTCGGGGGCCGGCTTCTCGGCGCGCGCCAGCACCTCGATCTTGCCGCGCTGGGTGATGGAGGTAGCCGCGTCGAACCAGAAGGGATAGGGCAGGTCGCTGGGCGCGGCAAAGGCGATGGGGTTGGTGCCCAGCATCGGCTCGGCGCCGAAGGTGGGGGCGATGGCCGGCCGGGCATTGGTGACGGTCAGGCCGACCATGCCGGCCGCGACGGCCATGAGCGGGTAATAGCCGGCGATGCCGAAGTGCGCGCTGTTACGCACGGAGACCGCGCCCAGACCGTAGCGGCGCGCCTTCTCAATCGCCAGGGACATGCTATGATAGGCGATGACGTGGCCCATGCCGTGATGGCCGTCTATCACCGCGGTCGTCTCGCTCTCGTGGACGATCTCCCAACGGGTCACGGTGGTCTGAGAGCCGGCCTTGATGCGGTCATAGTAGTATTTGAGCCGGCCGACGCCGTGGGATTCGATGCCGCGCACGTCCGAGGCGATCAACACATCGGCGCAGATGGCCGCATCGTCGGCCGGCGCGCCCAGCGCCACGAAGACCGCGTGCATGTACTGGCGTAGGGTTTCGATGGGAATATATGTTGTGGCGCTCATGGTAAAGGATGTTCCCTCCATTGGGAAATGTGAGACACACATGTGAATGTGGCACAGGCCTCCGTGGCCGTCCGAATTCCCAGACGCCCACAAGGGGCGATGCTACGCGTCCGTTGGCCGCTGCGTCAGCGGAATTTGGAAGCCGAAAGAACTGCCGGCCCCCTCGGCGCTTTGCGCGGCCACGCGGCCGCCATGCGCCTCCACGATCATCTTGACCAGGGCCAGCCCCAGGCCCAGCCCTTCGACCCCGCGCCGGAAGGGATCGGCGGCCTGCGTGAACTGGCCCCAGATGCCTTCCAGCTTGTCCG
>CAIQJD010000645.1 GCA_903872005.1 uncultured bacterium
CGCCGGCGCTCGCCAGCGCCGTGATGACGACCCAAAAGCGATAGGAAAAGACCATCGGGCGGACGCCGGCCAACCATTCTTCCTGGCTGCCGGTCCCGAAGATGCTCCACACGGCCGGGAAGTAGGGCATCATCCGCCACACCCCGATGTAGGGCAGCTTGAACGGCCGGAAATACTGGATGATCGCGCCGGCGGCCGTCGCTGCGCCGAGCGCGGCCAGCGCCGCCAGACTGCGTGGCGCACGCCCTTCGCGCCGGCGCAAGGCCCCCACCAGGAAGGCCAGCCCCAGGGGCAGCAGGAAGAGACCCATATAGAGCAGGATACGGAATACGTCGGCCAGCAGCGCCGGCGATACGCTCAGGCTGACCCATTGCAGGGCGTTGGTGCGTTGGGGCAGGATGCCGACCCGGCTCAAGAGCGTCAGGACGAGGAGCGTCAGCGCCGGTAGGGCCACGCCGGCTAGAAGCGGCAGGAGACCCAAAGGCTTGTGCGCCGGCGCCGGCGCGCCGCGCCAGAGCCGGCGGCGCACTCCCAGCCAGTTCCAGACGAAGTACGCCCCCAGGGCGACCGGCAGCATGATGCCATTCTGGCGAATCGAGACCGCCAGCGCCGCAAAGATCGAACCGAGGGCCAGCCAACCCGCTTCGCGCCGGCGCAAGCCGCGCACGTAGCACCATGTCGCCAGGGTATACCTGGCCAGGAAAGGCACGTCCGTCATATACGAATAAGACAGCAGAATGAACGCCGGGTTGACGACCAGCGCCAGCGCGCCCAATACCGGCGCGTAGTCCGCGGCGTCCGCACCGGCCAGTTCCCGCAGGGACAGATACGTGGCGATGGCGGCGACCAACGAGAGGACGAAGGTGGAGAGGTTGACCGCCGCGAAGGAGAAGCCGGCCGGCAGGCTGAAGAGCGCGCCCCACACGGCATGCCCGAAGAGGCTCATCGCTCCCCAATCCACGAAGACGAAGCGCCCGCTCTCCAGCCAGGTCTTGACCGTGTAACCGAAGGCCCAGGAGTCAATCACCGGCCAGTCATAGGCCGGCCACAGGGCCAGCGCCATCAGCAGGTAGAGCGTGATCAGCGTCAGCAGTCCCACCCGCAGGCTCTCTCGCTCCCCGGCATCACGCTGCATTTTCTGCTTCCGGCCGGCGCGCCTGGCTGTTCGTGCGCCGGCGCAGCCACACAATGAAGATCGAGAGGAACATCTTGAGCACGTAGTAGAACGACTTCAACGTGGTATGCATGGATTCGCCGCTCAGGCGCGCGCGCATGGTGACCGGCGCTTCGCGCACGCGGAAGCCGGCGAAGTAGAGCGTCATAATCGTATCCGCGTCGGGAAAGTCCACCGGATAGTTGTCGCGGGCGAAGAAGCGCATCACATCGCGCGTCATGGCCTGAAAACCAGACGTGGCGTCGGTGAAGCGTTGGCCGGTCGTGCGCGAGGCAATCCAGCGAAAGACGGCCATGCCCAGACGCTTGGGCCAGGGAACGGCATACTCCAGCCGGCCCAGGAAGCGCGATCCCAACGCCAGGTCGGCCTGGCCGCTCTGCACCATCTCCAACAGGCGCGGCACATCGCCGGCGTTGTGCTGCCCATCCGAGTCCATGAGCACGCCAAAACGGTAGCCCTGCTGCACCGCATAGCAGAAGCCGGTCTGCACCGCGCCGCCATAGCCCAGATTGCAGGGCAATGTCACCACGGTCGCGCCGGCGCGCTCCGCGATGGCCGGCGTCTGATCCGTCGAGCTATCGTTGATGACCACCAGATCCAGCGCCGGCGCCTGAGCGCGCAGCTCGGCAATCACGGCGGCAATATTGGCGGCTTCGTTATGCGCCGGCATGATGACCACAGCGCCCCTTTTGTCTTTCATCACTCTCGCTGCTACTTCCCGTCACAAACGAAATGGGTCGCCTCTCCGATGCCCGGATAGGCGAAGGATGCTTCCTCGACGCAGTGTGCGCGCAGATAGCCGGCCAGCAATCGCCCTGGATCGCCGTAGTGCCCCACGTTTTCGATCAGCCAGAAGGAGCGCGTGCCGCCGGCCGTGGCGCGCCCCACCGCTTCGGCCACGCCGGCCGACGTGGCCGGCAACGGCGCGCCATCGTCAATAACCAGCCGTTGGCCGGCGTAGTAGCGCAAGGGCTTGGCGTTCCAGAACGGCTCCGGCAAGATGACATCGCCGGCGCCGGCTTCGCGCGCCAGGCGCGCCGTGAGGCCGCGCCAGTCATCCTTCTCGGGCGTGACCACCTGGAGCCAACAGCCCCACAGCGCCGGCCCGATCAGCAGCAACGCCAGGGCCGCGCCGGCGGCCAGCTTCCATTGCGCCAGCCGATGGACGCCGGAGGCCAGCAGCAAGCAGAAGGCCGGCAGGAAAGGCAGCAGATAGCGCAGCGCGAAGATCGGCCTGGTCTGCGCCGCCGCCCAGGTAATGCCCAATGGGACGAAACAGAGGCCAATGACGACCGCGCCGGCCTCTGCCGGCGACCAGGGCCGCGCCGGCCGGCGCGCCGGCCGGGCCATGGCCCACAGCGCAGTCAACAGGGCAATCCCATAGACGCCATAGGCCACGCGCCGCGCCCATTCAGGAAAATCGCCCCGCAGCGTCCCCAACGCGTAGGCGATGAAGACGTCGGCCAGGGCGCGCAGCCCCGGCCGGCCCACTGCCTGCTCCACCCAGCCGCCGCCGCCGCCGGCGATCTGCCGCGCCACAGTGGGAATCCAGGGCGCGAAAAGGATCAGCCAGGCAACCTGGGCGACGATCCAGCGCAGCAAGAAGCCGCGCCCCAGCCGGCCCCGCAGCCACAGAAACCCGACGCAGATGTTCTGAGCCAGGACGACGAAGCCCATATAGTAGTGCGTGTACATGCCCAGCGCGACCGCCGCGACGTAGCCGACCCAGACCAGCCGGCCGCCGGCGCGCCATGCTCGCGCCAGCAGCGCGGTAGAGACCACCGCCCAGAGCGTCGCCAGGGCGTACATGCGCGTCTCCTGCGAATACCAAACGTGCAACGGCGCGACAGCCAGGAACAGCGCCGCCAGCAGGCCGACCCGCCGGCCAAAGAGCTGCCGGCCCAGGTCATACAGCGCCAGGACGGTCAGCACGCCCAAGGCGACCGACAACGACCGCAGCGCCGCCTCGCTCGTCCCGAAGACCAACCAGACGCGCAGCAGCAAGTAGTAGAGCGGCGGGTGAATGTCGGCCGCGGTCAGGGCGACGAGCTGCGCCGGCGGGTTCTGCGCCAGGATCAGGCTGGTGGTCTCATCCAGCCACAGGCTTTCGCTCCCCAGGCCGGCAACACGCAAGGCGGCCGCCAGGGTCAGAATGGCCAGGAGTATCAGCCAACTAGATTTCCGAAGTCTTTCAGACTTCGAAAATCTAGGCGCATCCGGCAGGGCGAGTCCCCACATGCTCAACGCTTCTCCGGCGCGTTGCCCTGTGCGGCGAACCAGGCCGGCTTCCACCAGGCCCATTCAACGCAGTTGCGGCACGCCGGCACGTCATCCAGCCGGCGCTCGATGTGCTTGCGCCGCAACTCCGCCATCAACGGCCCGTTCCAGGCGCGCATCACCCCATCCTTGACATTGCCCAACTGATTGAGCGCGTCGAAATCGCGGTCGCAGCTCACCAGCGAACCGTCCCAATAGATGTGGACGTGATACCACAGGTTGGGACACGGGTAACGCGGCTCCGGCAGCGCCGGCCGATCCAGGGCCAGGTTGCTGATCTCACCGATCTGCCCGCCCCAGGAATCGAACGCCTTGATATAGACGCGATTGACGCCCGGCACGCTCCACTGCCGGCGAAACTCCTCAATCTCCGCGCCGGTGGGAGCCATCTCGATGATTTGCAAGTTCACGTAAGGCTCCCGATAGCCGCCCTCGACCTTCATTTGCAGGAAGCGGCGGATATTGGCGACTGTCGCGTCGAAATCGGCCTGCCGGCGCACCTGTTCATACGTCTGCTTGGTGAAGCCGTCCATGCCAATGTACACCGCCGCCGGGCCGGCGCGCAACAGCGCCCGGCTCATCGCTTCGTCCAACAAGACGCCATTGGTCGAGATTTCGGCGCGCAGCCCATGCTGCCGGCAATAAGCGAGCATCTCTGGCAGGCGCGGGTGCAGCAACGGCTCGCCCCAAATGTGCAGCGTCGTCGTATGCACGTGGGGGGCCATCTCATCCACGACGCGGCGAAACAGGTCCCACTCGATGTAGCCCACGCGCCGCTGCATCTCGCCGCGCCC
>CAIQJD010000646.1 GCA_903872005.1 uncultured bacterium
CGAAGCGGCCCTGCTGCCCTGGGAAGCCGAGGTGATCGAAGACCAGCCGGCGCGCGTGGCGGTGCGCCTGAGCTGCGAGCTGCGGCGCACGCCCTTCGTCGTGACGCGCGAGATCAGCCTGACCGAGGGAGAGAGCAGCATCGTCTGGGCCGGCCGCGTGACGAACACCGGCGATCAGGAATTGGCCTATATGTGGGGCCAACACGCCGCCTTCGGCGCGCCCTTCATCGAAGCCGGCTGTGAGATTGATCTCCCGCCGGCCAGCGTCACGACCCTGCCGGAGCCATATAGCCGCGGCATGCGTTATGCTCATCACCAGACCGCGACGTGGCCGCACCTCAAGACGGTGGACGGCGGGGTCGGCCGCGCCGATCTGGTGCCGGATAAGACGGCGCGCACCCACGATACGTATACCATCACGCCGGCCGAGAGCTGGTACGCCATTCGCAATCCAGCGCGCGATCTGGGCTTCGCCATGCGCTGGGATCAGGCGGTCTATCCCTATATCTGGGCCTGGCAGGTCTACGGCGGCATGTGGGACTACCCGTACTACGGCCGCGCCTATGTCCTGGCGCTGGAGCCATTCAGCAGTCCGGCCGCTTCGCTGCTCACGAATATCGAGCGGGGAACCTGCCATACCCTGGCTGCCGGCGCGCAGGCCGAGATGACGCTGCGGGCCGGCTTCTTCGGCGGTGCGGGGGAGAAGGTGCGCGGCGTTGGCGCCGATGGCGCTATCCTGCGGTGATGGGCGCTGTCAGGCAGCAGACATGGCGCTGTCAGGCAACTGTCAGGCAGCGCCTTGACCGCATGGCCGGCCGGCCCTATGATGATTAAAAGCGCCGGCCGGGCATCCGTCGGTCACGGAGAAGCCGGGCGCGCAAGAGGGGAAGTATGGAAAGCGAGAAGGGGCCTATTGTGACGGACGCGGGGCCGGCCGCAACCGCCCATTTGGTGCGCCGTTGGGCGCTGCGTGAGGGCATCGGCGTCCTGATGGTGGGCGTCATCCTCTTTGGGGCCGCCGGCCGGCTGAATTGGGGCATGGGCTGGGCGCTGCTGGGGGTGCTGGCGGCCTGGGTTGCCGGCACGGCTCTGGTCGTCATCCCACGCCATCCGGAGCTGCTGGGAGAGCGGCTCAAGCCACAGGCCGGCAGCAAACGCTGGGACATGTTCATTCTGTCGGCGGTGGGCCTGCTGGATATGGCCCGCTACGTGGTCGCCGGCCTGGATATGCGCTTCGGCTGGACGGCCGGCATCGGGCTGCCGCTGCAAATCGGCATGGCTGTCCCGGTCGCTTTGGGTCACGCGATGTTCGTCTGGGCGATCGGGACGAACGCGTTCTTCGCCAGCTCCGTGCGTATCCAGAGCGAGCGCCAGCATCGCGTCGTCCGTGGCGGTCCCTACGCCATCGTGCGGCACCCGGCCTATCTGGGGTCTATCGTGATCCAGTTGGCCGCGCCCGTGATGCTCGGCTCGTTGCCGGCGCTGATCCCCGGCGTCCTCTCTGCGGCGATCTTCGTCGTCCGCACGGCGTTGGAGGACCGCGTATTGCAGGCCGAGCTGGCCGGCTATGCGGAGTATGCCCGGCGCGTGCGCTGGCGGCTGCTGCCCGGCGTCTGGTAAGCGCCGAAGTTCTCAACATGAATTCCCTGCATGTGTAGCGGGCGGATAGCGCGCCGGGCGCGCCGAGAGGAGGAGCATACAGATGTCACGGAGCAAGGCTAATTGGCTGACCATCGCCGGGGGTCTGGTGATGCTGGCGCTTTGCGCGATCATCGTCGCCGGCTGTAGCTCGTTCGGAAAATCCACTACGTCGACGGCGTCTGGCTCGCAGCCGGCGACGGACCTCTTGCCGCAACGTGACATCGTTTCCGCGTCGGGGGCGGTCGTGCCGGCGCGGCGCGCTGTGCTCTCTGCCCCGTTGAGCGGGCGGGTGGTCAAGCTGAGCGTGAAGGCCGGCGATGCCGTGGCGGCCGGCCAACCTTTGCTGCAAATAGAGGCCAGCCAGTTGCAGGCGGCCGCCGATCTGGCGCGGGCCAATCTGGATGCGGCGCAGGCCGCGTTGGATCAGGTCAGCGCCAGTCCGCGCGCCCAGCAGATCGCCGCGGCCGAGGCCGGCGTTGCCAGCGCCAACGCAGCGCTGAAACAGGCGCAGGCCGGCTTGAAGAGCGCCGAAGCCAATGTCGCGGCAGCGCAACAGGCGCAGAAGAACGCCGAGTTACAGGCCGGCGTGGCGCGCGCCGGCGTCCAGGCTGCCGTAGCGCAGCGCGCCCGCGTCAAAGCCGGCCCCGGCGCGGATGCCATCGCGGCGGCTAAAGCGCAGATGGAGAAGGCCGACGCGCTGCGCGCTCTGGCGCAATCGGACTATGACAAAGTGAGCTGGGCCGGCGGCGTGGGGGCCAGCCCGCAGGCGGCGGCGCTGCAGCAGGCGACGGCCGATTTCGAGGCGGCGCGGGCCAACCATCAGGCGCTCCTGGCGCAGCCGCGCGCCGAAGACCTGGCCGTCGCCGACGCCGGCGTGGCCGAGGCCGAGGCGCAGTCAGCGGCCGCGACCGGCGGCGTCG
>CAIQJD010000647.1 GCA_903872005.1 uncultured bacterium
CGCCCGATGGTGCGACGGGCGTCTCGCACGTATCGGCCTTATGCACTGACACAGGCATCTTCTCCCTCGGTTGGTTGCCCGGCGCACCGTCAAGTCATACCAGAAGTATGACTCTGCTTACGCCGGCCTATTCCAACACCCGCTTCAACGCCCGGTACGAAATCACGTCACTGATGCTCTCGACAAACTTGATGTTCTCCGCCACGTTGCTGGCCAAAGCATCGCGCAACAGGATCGACGTCAGATCAGCGTCCTGCGCGCCCCGATAGGTGGACAGCACACAATACTCGGCGCAGAAACCGGTGATGATGACGGTATCCACGCCCAGCCGGCGCAACTGCTCTTCCAGCGCCGTCTTGGTGAACGCATTCCCGTACGTCTTGTGTATGTGCGCGTCCGTGACCAGGATGTTCAAATCGTCGGGCAAGTCGAAACCCGTCGCGCCCGGCACAAGCTTATCTTGCTCATCCATGTGCTGAATGCAAAAGATCGGCAGACCATGCGCTCGAAACAGGGCGATGGCCGCATTGATGGTCTCAACGGCATCTGTGAGCGACTGCGCGGTCTGCTGACCGAAGGTGTAGAACTGCTTCTGCACATCAATCACCAACAGGGCTGGCTTCATATCCACCTACCTCATCTCATCCGCTTCAAACTGCCGCACCTGCGGCGCGACGATCGCGAAGTTCGTAGGGTGCGCCCTGGCGCACCTTCCTGCCGGCGCGCCAGGGCGCACCCTGCCGGCTACCACGATTGGCTGTCCATGGAAGCGACCTGGAGCTTGATGATCTCCATCTCCATCGCGGACGCCTCCGCCGCATACCCTTGATCGAGGAGCGCGGTCACTTCGGCCGGCTGGCGCGTAGCCACATAGGCGGCGATAGCCTCCGTATACAACATGCACCCGTTGCGTGTTGCAGCGTGGGCCGCGCCCCACACCATGCAATGCCCCCATGCCGGCGGGGGGCTAGAAATACGTCACTACGCCTACTATAGCACAACACCGGCCGGCCGCGACCGCCATTTCGCCAGCCGCGCCGCCCACATGATAGCGCACTTTCATGGTTGGCGGCGCGGGATTCGGTCAACGCGGGTTAACCAGCCGGCGCAGGAGCCAGCCCCACGGCCGGCGCCGGCGCGCCAGCGCGGCGCGGCGCGTCTCCGGGTGGATGGCGTAGTGCCACAGGGCGGCCGGAAAATAGAGCAGCGTCAGGATCAAGAGGCCCAGGCCGGCCGCCAGCCGGCGCGGCAGCGAGCCGGGGAATTCCCATGGCTTGAGCAGACAGCCGACGCAGACGAAGGGCGCGAAGAGCAGGAACTCCGTCAGGTACATATTCTTGAGATAGGAGCGCCAGCCATTGCGGGCCACCAAGCGCGCCATGCGCCAGGCTTTGCGCGTATTCTCCAGGGTGTTGCGCTGATAGTGGCGCATGACGGCCGCCGGCGTCATCATGATGCGATAGCCCTGCGCGTTGGCGCGCAATCCCAGGTCGCGATCCTCAGCATAAATGAAGAAGGTCTCGTCGAAGGCGTCGCCGGCCTCTTCCAGCCAGGCGCGCCGCACCATGGCCGTGGCCCCGGAGACGAAGAGCGTCTCGACCGGCGCGGCGTCGCGCCGCACCGGGTAATAGCGCACGAAGCCCCAGCGGCACACGTCGGAGAAGAGGAGCCGGCTCTCACTATCGCCGGCGCGCTGCCCCCAGGGATAGATTTGCGCCGCATGCACGGCGGCCACATCCGGCTGCCCCTCGGCGGCGGCCAACATCTGCGAGAGCCAGGCCGGCTCGACCTCGGTGTCGGCGTTCAGAAAGACGATCCATTCGCCGCGCGCCCGCCGCGCGCCCTGGTTATTGCCCCGGGCGAAGCCATAGTTGTCGTCCAGGGGGACCAGCCGCACGCGCGGCGCGTAGCGCAGGGTCAGCTCGCGGCTGGCGTCGGTGGAAGCGTTGTCCACGACGATGATCTCATAGGCGCCGGCCGGCAAGTCTTGGGCCAGCACCGCATCGAGGCAGCGCTGAATCTGATGCGCCTCGTTCCGCATGACGATGACGACGCTGGCGCGCACGCCGCCGGCCGGCCCATGGGCGCTCATCGGCCCTCCCTGGCAGCGGCGTCGCCCTGCATCTCCAGGCGTTTCACCCGCAACAAGATGCTCTCGTTCAGCCGGCGGTTGGCGGCAATCAAGTCGGCCACTATGCCGATGAGGCTGACCTGGATGCCGGCGGTCAGCAGCACGCCGGCCAGGATCACCGACTGAATGTGGCCCAGGGCCTGCCCCGTCCCCTGGAGCATGAAGGCGACGTAGCGCAGCGCCAGGGCCAGGCCGACGAGAAACATGATCGCGCCGGCGGTCACGAAGATACGCAACGGCTGATACATGGCGTAAATTCGCAGAATGGTCGCGCCCGAATAGAACAGATAGCGCGACAGTCGGCTGATCAGCCGGCTCTCGCGCAACTTGGCATTGGTGCGGATCGGGACGTGCGTGATGGCGAGGCGCTGCTTGCCGGCCTGGATGATCGTCTCCAGCGTATACGAGAAGTCGGAGAAGATGTTCACCCGCAGCGCGGCCTCGCGGCTGTAGGCGCGGAAGCCGCTGGTGGCGTCGGGGATATCCGTGCTGGAGGCGCGGCGCACCACCCAGCTCCCCAGCTTTTGCAGCCGCTTCTTGAGCGGCGAGAAGTGCGCGATGCTATCGGTCTGGCGGTCGCCGATGACGATATCGGCCGCGCCGGCCAGGATCGGGGCGATGAGAGTGGGGATATCCGCGCCGGCGTACTGGTTGTCGCCGTCTGTGTTGACGATGATGTCGGCGCCCTGGCGCAGGCTGGCGTCCAGGCCGGCCGCGAAGGCCGACGCCAGGCCGCGATTGCGCGTGAAGCGCACCACATGCTCGACCCCCAGCCCCTGCGCTATTTCGACGGTGCGGTCGGTGCAGCCATCGTCAATGATGAGCACCTCGATCTCGTCTACGCCGGCGATCTGGCGCGGGATGTCGGCCAGCGTTGCCGGCAGGGTCAGCTCTTCATTCAAACAGGGAATTTGCACAATCAGTTTCACTGCAATGCCTCCAACGGCAAAAGCCAGGTCTGCGCGACGCCGATGGCCCCGGCGCCATCGAGCAGCGCCGGGCAAACGGAGATATTCCGCACGCCGGCGGGGACCGCGACCGCGCGCGCATACATCGTCCACGTCGGCGCAGATTGCGCCAGCCAAAGCCCCACGTCGCCGCGCTGGATGAAGCGCCAACGCCGATAGTCCCAATACATGAGCCGGGCCGGCGCCGCGCCGTCCGTCTCGATCCAGACGCGCGCCGCAAAGAGGTAGCGCCGGCCGGGCTGCACGGCGATGGTCTGGCACAGGCCGCCATCTGCATCCGGGTTGGTCGAGCGCAAAGTGACCGCCCGGCCGGCGCGCACGGCCGCCGGCCGCTCCCAGGAAATCTGGGGCTTGAAATCGGTCCCCGTGCTGCGCCAATCGGTCAGCGTCTTGGCCTCCAGCCGGGGATCTCGCAGCAAGTTTTGGGCCGCCAGCGCGGCGTTGCCCGGCGCGTCGGCGGGGCCGAGCAGCGCGCCGGCGAACCGCGCGCCCCAGCGCAGATCCAGCGTCGCGCCCTGCGCCGCGCCGGACACATCGGTCAGCCGCAGGGCCAGGGCGAAGGTCTCGGCCGACATCCCGACGCTCGCGCGCCGCGCGCCGGCCTCGGCCGGCGCCAGGCTCGCCCAGAAGACCTGATCTGCCGGCGCGTCGGCCCCTCCGTCGCGCCGAAAGGCCGTCAGGCGCAGCGGCCCCTGGCGTCCGTCGGGCAGCGTCAGCGCCAGTTGGGTCAGAAGGCCGGCCGGGATCACTTCCGAGGCGAGGGTCTGCATGCCGGCCGGCGTCTCGACCATGACCGCGACCAGGACGCTCCCCGCGCCGGCGTTGTGGACGACCGGATACAGGGCGGCGCCGGCCGGCAGGGCCGCGCCCCCGCCGGCGATGACCGTGTCATAGGGCTGGGCGACCGCGGCCAACGGCCAGCCGCCGAGGATCAACGTCGCCGCGCCGGCGCGGCCTTCGGCCGGCCGTTGCAGCGCGTAGAGTTGCTGATGGATGAATTCCAGCGCGCCGGCGCGCAGCTCGGCCCGCAAATCCTCGGCCAGATGAGCATTCCAGCGCAGCCAGGGCTGCAAGGCGGCCGGCCAATCGGGCTGCCAGGCGGCGCTTTCCAGGGCTTCGGCGGCCTGGCGATAGAGCGTCGCCGCTTCGTCGGGCCGGCCGGCCGCCTCGCGGCACCAGGCGACGCCGACGGCCGGCAGCGCCGCCTGGGGATCGCGCTGGGCGGCGACCTCGAACTCGGCGCAGGCCGCGTCGCGCGCGCCGCGCGCCAGGGCCAGTTGGCCGCGCCCCACGCCGGCCAACGCGTCTTGCCCCGTCAGATTGACCAGATAAATGCTGTGCTGCGCCGACTCGAAGACTTTCGGGTAGCTGAGCGGGAACTGCTCCAGGCTATCGTGCGCCCGGCGCGCCCCGCTGGGGGTAGCCGGCCCCTGGCTCAACATGATGAGGTTGACGCCGAGGCTTTGCAGGCTCTGTGTGAAGCCGGCGTCCTCGGCCGTCGCGCCGGCGACCATGTCCACCAGCGCGCCGCGCGCCAGGGCTTCGCCTTGCCGTTCTGGCGGCAAATGCTCTTGCGCCCCCGTGACGCCCATGCGCGTGACCAGGGTGCGCGCCAGTCCCCAGATGGCGGCGATGTGGACGGTCTCTTTCAAGGGGGCCAACACCAGGGGAGCGTCCATGGCGGAGACGGCCGGCGCGGTCGTCTCCAGGGCCTGGCGCAAGGCCGGGTCGGTGCTGCCCAGGTCCAGCCCGCTATAGCTGACGGCCGAGAGGACCAGGGAGACCAGGATGGCCGCGCCGCCGGCCGCCCCGACGCCAATCAGCGCGGCGCGCGCCGCTGCGGCGCGCCGGCCGAGCGCAGCCCAGACCCGTTGGGCCAGCCCCTGTAGCGCCGGCCAATAGTGGGCCAGGACAAAGGCGATGGTCAGGGCCGGCAGCGCAATCCAGTACATGCGAAAGATGACGCGGAAATCCAGGAACTTGCCGATCAGGTTGGGCGCGCCGGGGACGAAGAGGAGGAAGAGCGGCCCCACCTGATTGCCCAGCAGGAGCGCGACGGCGGCGTCGCGCCGGCGCGTCAGCAGCAGGAAGGGCGTCGCCAACAGGCCGGCGATGGTCAGCGGGAAGAAGACCAGCGCCGGATTCACGAGATACAGGCCGCTCTGGCCCAGATAGACGATGCGGTTGACCTCTTCTTTGGCCGCCATGTACTCTTGCCAGCCGATTCCGCCCGGCGTTGGGCCGAGCCGGGTCGTGGCGACGATGGTCAGGGCGACGAAGATGCACAGGGGGACGAGGGAAACGCTGACCCAGAAGAGCCGCGTCGTTTGCGAGCGCGGCAGGCGCAGCAGCAGCGCCATGAGGAAGAAGAGGCCGCACGAGAGCATCAGCAGGGCGTAAGCCATGCCGTGCGTGGCGACCATCCCCAGGACGGCGATGAAGGCCCCGATCCAGGCCGGCCGGCTGCGCCGCCGGATCGCCATCAGGATCAGCGCCCAGACCACCGGCAATATGATGAAGAAGGCGATGGTCTTATCTTCGGAGGTGCGTATCAGCAGATAATGGCCGGGTTGGTGGATGGCCGGCGAGTAGAGATAGGCCATGATTTGCAGGCCGACGGCGGCCAGGGCGCGCCGGGCGCTGCCCAGGAGTTCTTGGGAGAGGCCGAAGGTCGCCAGGAGGGCCAGGATGGCGCACAGGGGATCCAGCAGCTCCGGCGCGTGGAAGGCCGGCTCGACGCCGCCGGTCTGGCCCACGAAGGCCAGATTCACCAGCCAGACCTCGTAGCGCATGCGCGGCGTCACCGGCGCGCTTTCGCCCAGGAACGGGTCCCAGATATTGATCGCCGGGCTATCGGCGTATTCGCGCAGGTAGGCGCGGTAAATCCAGTAGTCGGCCGTGCCGGTGGGCGCCCAGAAGACGATCAGGCCCACGAAGAGGGCCAGCAGGACGAGGACGAAGAGGCCAATCTGCCAATCGCGCCGGCGGAATTCCCAGACGCCGGCGCGCGGCGCGCCGCGGTTGAGGAGCAGCGCGACCAGGAGCGCCAGCAGCAGGCCGCTGACGATGAAATGGAGCGGGCGCAGGCTGAGATGCCGGCCGGCGATCAGCCAGCCGGCCGGGGCCAACAGGCCACAGGAGAGGGCGAACCAGAGCGGCGGCGAGAAGAGGCTGACGCGCGCGCCGCTAATATGTAGCCATTCATCCAGCAGATAGCCGGGGAGGAGCAGGACGGCGATGACGGCGAGGGGGAAGCGCACGGCCGCCGGCAGCGCCAGGCGCAGCCCGGGCAGGCCGGGGAGCAGCACGACCAGCGCGCACAGCAGGGTGAAGAGGATCAGCAGGGAGCGGGGCCAGCGCCGGCGCGCGACAGTCATCATGGGTTATTGTCCTCTGGCGGCGCAGGCAGTCCAGTCGCTCATCGCCTGGCGCTCACATGTCTCGCCGCGCGCGATCACACGTACCCCAGTCCTTTCAGGCGCTCGGCGACCAGCTCCTCTTCATCTACCGTGTAGCCGGCGCCCTGGGCCTGGAAGAAGTCCTCTACGGGGCGCTGGTCGTAGGTGATGGCGGCGCGCGTCGCGTCATCCAGCGCCGCTTCCAGGGGCCGGCCGTCGAGGCCGGCGGGAATGGGCAGGCCCAGCAGGGTCATGACGGTGGGGTAGATGTCCCAGAGTCGGCAGCCCTGGAGCTGCGCGCCGGGGCGGATGCCCGGGCCGGCGGCGATGAAG
>CAIQJD010000648.1 GCA_903872005.1 uncultured bacterium
GGCCGGCGCTCAGGATGCGGGCCGCCGTCTGTAGGGCTTCCACCATCGAGAACGTCCACTCACGCTCGGCCAGGCAGACATCAAAGCCGATGAAGCCCCACCAGGCCGCGCCGACGAAGACCGGCATCGCCAGGAATGAGCGGATGCCTTGCGCCTGCAGCGCCTCGCGCTCGCCGGCCGGCATCTGGCGGGTGTGGCCGCGCACCGGTTGCCCCTTGCGGAAGAGATCCAGCCAGCGACTTATCCCCGGCTCGGCTGACGGTAACAAACAGGCGTCGCGCCCGGCCGCTTGCGGCGTGATCCCCGGCGCCGTCCATTCGTAAGTTCGCTGGCAGACCAGCCCGCCGGCCGCATCGCTGCCCACCTCACAGACATAAGCGCGACTGACGTCGGCGGCGCGCCCCAACTGGGCCAGCATCTCCGTGAGGTCGCTCTCCCAATCGGAGGTAGTGAGGAAACGTTCGGCGGCAAAGCTGACGGCTTCCAGGATCGCATCATGCCGGCGCAGGATTTGTTCGGTGTGCTGGCGGTCGCTCACGTCGCGCGAAGCGCCGAAGAGGACCGGCTGGCCGGCCCAACTGCCCGGCCGGACGCGCGTCTCGACCGGGATCTGTCGTCCGTCCCGGGCAATCAAAGGCACGGAGTGGGTAGTGGCCTGGCCGGCCAGCATCGCCGCGATGATGGCTTGAATCTCGGCGCGCCGCGCCGGCGGATGCAATATGCCGACGTGCTTGCCGACCACTTCTTCCGCGGTGTAACCCAGGCGACGACACAAGGTGCGATTGACTCGCACGATGCAGCCGGCTTCATCGAGGATGAAGAGGAAATCGTCCAGAGTGTCAAAGAAGCGCTGCAAATCTTGCTGGCTGCGGCGCAGGGCCTCTTCATCTTTGAGGCGAGCGATGACGCCGCTCAATTGGGCAGTCAGGATTTCCAATGCCTCGCGCAGCGCCGGCGAGGGCGACTCCGCGGAATTCATGATGAGATGCACGGCGGCCACCGGCCGGCCGGCGTAGTGCAACGGGATCAGCGCCTCAGCGGCCAGCGCGACGCGCGCTGGTTCCTCTGGAGAGGGGGCGGGACGCGATAGCCTCGATTCATAGGCCGGGACGCCGGCCAGGACGAGCCGGCTGACGTCGGAGTCGGGAGGGTAGAGCGCCGGCTGCGCGCCGACGATGCGCGGTGGGCCAAGCTGTAAAATGCGGCGCAAGGCGTTGGTTGTTTCGTCTACCAAATAGGCCGAGCCGCCGAGGATACCCTGGATGCTGCATGTCGCGTCCAGCACCACGCCGAGCGCGTCGGTCAGGCTGGTCACTGCGCCCAGGGCCGAGCTGAGATCGGCCTGGACGCGTTGCATGTTCGAGGCCGACGCTTCTTCAGATAGGGGGCGCGTTCCCGGCGTGCTCGCCGGCGGGTTGGGGTCATGCATGGGGGGGCTTCCAATCGAGTTCGCCTGGCGGGATGACCATTTCGACGACGCAGCCGGCCGGGGCATCCAGGATTTGCACATCGCCGCCCAGGGCGCGGGCGTAGGAGCGGGCGATATTCAGTCCCAGCCCCAGGCCGCCAAAGTGGCGGGCCGGCCCCTGGCTGGCCTGATAGAAACGCTCGAAGACCTTCTCGCGCAGCTCGGGGGGAATGCCGTCGCCCTGGTCGGTCACCCGCAGCCGGCATCCGCCGCGTCCATGGGCTTCCAGGCGCACATCCACGCGCCCACCGGGAGGCCCAAACTTGCAGGCATTATCCACGAGGTGACAGACTGCCTGACGGAAGCCGGCGCGCGGCGCGTAGATGACGGCGGCCGGGTCTAGCGTGATATGCGCGTCGGGCTTGCGTTCGGCCCACCGTTCGATGAGCCGGCTCAATGGCCGGCAAAAATCGGATTCGGCGTTGATCTCCTGGCGCAGCGTGTTGATGTTGCCCTGCCCGTCCATCTGATTCAGCGCAATAAGATCTTCGATCAGGCCGCGCAGGCGCTCGGTGCTGGTCAATGCCTGCGCGATGAAGGCGCTCAGGTTGCGCACGTCGCCCGAAAAGGCTTTGTTCATAGCCAGTTCCAGCGAGCCGAGGATGACGGCCAGGGGCGTGCGTAGCTCATGATCGAAGTTCTGCGAGATTTCCTGACGCAGGCGCTCCATCTCGGCTTCGACTTCGGCGCGGCCGGCCCGCCGCGCTTGCTCATTGCGCCGCAAAACGGCCTGGACGCGGGCGATCAATTCGCGACGATCAAAGGGCTTGGTGATGTAGTCGTCGGCGCCGGCTTCCAGGCCCATCACGCGGTCGTTGATGTCGCCGAGCGCGGTCAGAAAGATGAACGGGATGGAAGCCGTCCGGGGTTCCAGGGAGAGGAGCCGGCGCAGTTCCATCCCGTCGGGTGGAGGCATCATAATGTCGCACAGGATCAGGCTGGGTTGGGCCGACTGGGCCAGGCGCAACCCATCGCGTCCGCTGGAAGCCATGATCGTGTGATAGCCGGCGCGAACCAGGACCGCACTCAGGCCCACCAGCAGATGCGACTCGTCGTCAATTAGCAGTATGGTAGCATGAACGTCGGACACCGCCAGCGCGCTCCTTGACCCAAAGGATGGCGACAATTACATTATATGCAATCTGGCGTGTTCTTACAAGCCCTGTTGAGTAGTCCTTTAGTACCCCCCGTATTGCCATACGGTTTCGTACATGGCAACGATATTTTCTGGCGGCACTTCATGCAGGATATTGTGTACTGTATTGAAGACGAAGCCCCCGCCGGGCATCAAGATGTCCAGTTGCCGGCGCACTTCGTCGCGCACCTGCTGCGGCGTCCCGTAAGGCAGGATATATTGCGTGTCCACCCCGCCGCCCCAGAAGCTCAGGTCTTTGCCAAATTCGCGTTTCAGCTCGGCCGAGTCCATGCCGGCGGCCGTCGGCTGGATGGGGTTGAGGATTTGCACGCCAATCTCAATCAGGTCAGGGATCACCGCGCGCACCGAGCCGTCGGAGTGCAGGAAGAGCCTGGCGTCGGTCTTGCTGTGGATATAGTCGTAGATCTTCTTCTGGTACGGTTTGATGCGCGCCCGATAGACTTTGGGCGAGATGAGGAGCCGATCCTGTTGCCCCAGATCGTCGTTGACGTTGATGATGTCCACGTAGGGGCCGACGGCTTCCATGTAACGGTCGAAGCGGCGGATATAGGCTTCGGCCAACCGATCCATGATGCCTTCGGCCAGAGCCGGGTTGAGCAACAGGTCCATCATGAAGGTATCGTAGCCGCGCATGCCCTGGCCGCCGGCGAAAATGTGGATGGCGAAATTGCCCATGATGGCGGCGTCGGTCTCCTGGCGTAGCCGCCGGCCGCGTTCGCGCAGATCGTCATACGTGTCGTCTACCCACGAAGGCCAGTCGGCCGACTCGAAGAGCGCGGCGTGCTTGTCCAGCTCGGCAACGCTCTCGACGCCGGCCAAGGGCGGGTTGACCGGATCGAAGAAGTAGCCGTTGGAAGGCATTTGCAGGCTAATTTGGCCGGCCGCGTTGCGGATGGCCCACGAGCCGTTGGGCTGCCGCTCCGGCTGCCAACGCGCCGGGATTTCGCACCACGAGCCGTCGGAAAGCTGCCAGGGACTCCAGGAATGGGGCAGCAGCGGGATGGGGACGACGTCGGCGCGCGCCCAGCGGCGCACCGGCTCTTCCACCAGGCAGATCATCTCCGGCGTGTAGATATACGTATGCCCGCCTTCCATGCCCAGGTGCTTCTTGAGCCGGTTGTAGGCCGCGCCCATGATGGTGGTGGAATCCATGCCGCCCAGATCAATGGGCACGCGGTCGGGCTGGCGGTGATCCAGCGCCGTCAGGACGCGCTGGCGCGAGGTAAGGGTGGCTGTCATGCTGATATCCTTTCCGTATGCGAGATGGGGCGCGCTCAACCGCAGACGTGGTGCAAGACGTGCTGCCGGCGTTGCTCGGCGTACTTGGCCTGGCCGGCCGGCGTCTGCAATTCGGCCGCCAGGGCCGCCAGTTCTTCGTCGCTGACCGTCAGGCCGCATTGGCGCAATGCTTGCGCGGCCACCGCATAGGCGAGATTGAGGCGCGGAGTCTCCTCATCGGGAAGGTTCTTCACCGCCTGGCGCAGGCTCTCCTCCGCCGCGGCAAAGTGCCGGGAGGAGCCGCCCGCAGCCATCGATTGTGAGTTGCGCGAACGCCGGGAGCCCGACAACATTCAC
>CAIQJD010000649.1 GCA_903872005.1 uncultured bacterium
CGGCGCGGCGCTCGCCCACCAGGCTGGCCAGCACAGCCTGCTCCTCTGGCGTGAAGAGGTCGGCGAAGGGGTCGGCGTGCAGGTGGCAGCGCTGGGCGCCGGCCGCCACGCGCTGGCGACAGGGCGCGCCGCGCCGCGTCCGTGCGCCGCAACGGCGGGTTTCTTGCTCCACGGCGACCTCCTTCAGCCGGCGCGCGGGCCGACGCCGGCCCAGCCGGCCAGGTTGGTCAGCAGCTCGTAGCCGAAGGTCGCCAGGCTGGCCCCGACCAGGCCGGCCCAGGCCGCGGCGAACCAGGCGCCCCGGCCGGCCATGCCGGCGGCCAGCAGCTCCACGGCGACCGTGAGGCCCAGGGCCAACAGGTTCGTGGGCCGCCAATCGGGGAGATAATGCTTGAGCCATTGGGTAGCCAGGATGCAGAACGCCGCGGCGATGCGGACATCGAGGAAGCCTTCGGCTTGCAAGGGAAGCAGCAGCCAATCCATGATGGGATCCTCCCGGCGCAAGAAATAGCCCATTTGTTCTGCGCCTTTGAGGAGACCATAGCACGGCCGGCCGGCGAAGTCAATAGCGAAAGCGTAGGACGCAGGGCCATGTCAAAGTCGCGCCTGCAACTCCAGCCATCCACGAATAGCGCGCGAATAAACGAATCACGGCCCATGGGCAAGGCCGATTCGTTTATTCGCGCCCCCCATTCGTGGATGGCCCGTTGGACTTTGACGTAGCCCTGGTTGCCAACCTGCGGGAGGTTTCGCGCTCAGGGCGTGATCGGCGGGCGGCCATCTACCTGGAGGCGATAGGACGCGACGGCGTGATTGCTGTGCTGGATGGATTCGATCTCGAAGGCGCTGGTCTGGCCGGGATCCAGATGGTAGGTGTCCACGAAGAAGCGGTCTTCGCAGGCGATCACGACGCCGGCCGCGTCGTAGAGGGTCGCCACCGGCTTGACCAGGCTCACGCGGACGCCGGCGTCGTTGCGGATATGCCCGACGATCTCGTAGTGAAAGCGCGTGTTGTAACCCTGCTGATCCAGAAGCGTCAGGCCGGTCAGCGGGGGGACGGCCGTTAAGTACGTCGGGGCCTCGAAGCGGTAGGCGGCGCGGCCGGCCGGGTCATTGCGGAATACAATGGCGAAGCACGACCGGTCGCCGGGGGCCAGGTGGGCGTCCGTCCCCACGTAGCCGAAGCTCGTGTCGAGGAAATTGCCGGCCGCGTCAAAGAGGTTGGCGACGACTTGCACGTAATTGAGCGTGTCGGGCGTGTTGTTCTGGATTTCGCCCATCACCAGGAGGCCGCCGCTCACCGTATGCCAGGCCGCGTGGGTATTGAGCACCTGCAGCGGCGGGGGAATGGGCGTTTGCGTGGGCGTTGCCGTAGGCCCGGGTGTGCGCGTCGGCGTGCGCGATGGCGTGAGCGTGCGGGTCGGAGTCAGGGTGCGCGTGGGGGTTGCCGTGCGCGTCCCGGTGCGGCTTGGCGTCGGCGTGCGGGTGACGGTAAACGTGCGCGATGGCGTCTGCGTCCTGGTCGGCGACGCCGTCTGGGTAGCGGTCGGAGTGGGGGCGGTCATACGGCGCAGGATGAGCGGCAGCCAGACGCCGCCGGCGTGCGCGCCGGCCATGGCGGTTGTCCAGAGGATTAAGATGATCGCTGCGGAGATGATGCGTTTCACCAGACCTCCCCGGCATTTCTACCCCATCCGCATCATAGGCCGGCCGGGCAAATTGTCAATCTGACGCCGGCGCGGCCGGGGCCGTAGGGGCAGCCCTTGTGGCTGCCCGCGATCCTGTACAGCAGTGCAGTTTCGTGCTATAATCCCTGCGTGCGAGCCTATGCGTTTTGCGGATCTCGGAGCAGAAGGGGGACAAGCGATGACTGGAAGGCGCGTCTTTTACATCCTGTTCGGTTTCGTGCTGCTTGCCGGCCTGCTGGCCGGCGTTTCTATTTCCGTCGCGGCCGGGCCGGGCCAGCCAGCGCCGGCCGATGCGCCCCTCAACGGGGGGATAACGCGCGAGATCGCCGTCGGCGATCAATTCGCCTGCGGCCTCAAGCTAGACGGCAGCCTCATTTGCTGGGGCGACAACAACTACGGTCAGGCGACCCCACCGGACGGCGCCGGGTTCAAACAGGTGGCTGCCAACTACTCGAATGCCTGCGCCATCAAGTCCGACAATTCGGTGGTGTGTTGGGGGAGCGATGGCTCCGGGGTGGTCTCGGATGTGCCGGCCGGCGCATTCGTGCAGGTCACCGTCGGTGGGAACCACGCCTGTGGCCTGCGGACCAACGGCATCGCGGCCTGCTGGGGGAACGATTCCAAGGGGCAGGTTACGAACGTGCCCACCTACACCCTCTCCCAGTTGGACAGCGGCTCGGACCACATCTGTGCGTTGAAGACGGCGGACGGGAAGCCGGTCTGTTGGGGCGATAATTTTTACGGGGAGGCAAACCCGCCGGATGAGGCTTTCGCGCAGATCGTCGCCGCCAACAATCACAGTTGCGGGCGGCGCGCCGATGGCTCTGTGACCTGTTGGGGCGAAAGTACGAATGGGCAATTGGCTGTGCCGGCCGGCGCGACGTTCACGCAGATCAGCGCCGGCAACTATCACACCTGCGGGGTGCAGACCGATGGCACGCTGGCCTGCTGGGGGCAGGATTCCGCCGGCCAGTCGTCGGGCAAGCCGGCCGGTACCTTCCGGGTCGTGAACGCCGGCGTCCATGGGACCTGCGCGCTACGCAGCAATGACAAGTTGGATTGTTGGGGGTGGGTTGACGGGTCGCAGTTGCCGGCGCAAGTGCTGCCACAGTCCTTGCCGAAGGCCTATACGGACCTGGTGTATGACCGGCAACTGACTCTGCGCTATGGCACGGCGCCGTACCACTTCGCCATCACGGCCGGCGATGTGCCGCCGGGGATGGATCTGAGCGAGACCGGCAAGCTGACCGGCCAGCCCACGGCCACCGGCGTATATACCTTTACGGTGGAGGCGACCGACGCCGGCGTGGCCTTCCCGTTCCAACAGTCGCAGGTTGTGCGGCTGACGGTGGGCCAGACCGGGACGAAGCTGGGTCTGAGCGTGAAGGACGAGGTGGATCCGATCCGCGCCGGCTGGATCATCCGCTACACGATCCGGGTCACCAATACCAGCGCCAGCGCCTTGCCGTTGATAACGGTCACGGATACCCTGCCGGCCAACACGCGCTTCGTCACCGCCGATGGGGGCGGGGTGCGGAATGGGAACCGGGTCATCTGGCGGCTGCGGAATGTGCCGGCCGGCGGCGTGCGCGAGCTGCACGTCAGTGTGGCGACCTTCAGCACATATCGCGGCTATTTGACCAACCAGGCGCGGGCCGAGGCGAATGGCGTCAGCGTGACGAAGACCGAATTCACCAAAGTCGTGGGGCCGGCCGGCGCGCCGGCCGAGGCGGACGCGCCGCCGTTGGAGGATGCCGAGGCGCCGGCCGCAGAATAAGCCGCCGGCGCGCCAGATAGGAAATGGGGCCTCCCGCAGGTTCGCAACCTGCGGGAGGCTTTTTTTGTTGCGCGCCAGCCGAAGACCTCACAGGTCTCCGAGACCTGTGAGGTCTCTCTGCCCGCGCGCGTCTTACGCGGTCTTACGCGCCGGGGGCTTGACGCCGGCCGGGCGGCGTGCTATGCTCAGACTGTGTAGCACAAATGTTCTATTCGAGGCGCTGCCATGACCCGTGAGACGCTGCCGTTCCCTGATCTCGTCCCCTTGCCGCCCGGCCTGGACGACCCGGCCGACTTCAGCCAGCGCGTCCTGGGCCGGCCGCTGCGCCCCTACCAGATCGAGCCGCTGCGCGCCATCGTCCGCTCGGTGCGCCAGCGCGCCGGCCGCGTCTTCACCGTCATGTTCGCCCGCCAGATGGGCAAGAACGAGCTTTCGGCGCACCTGGAAGCCTATCTGCTGACGATCTGTTCGCAGGCCGGCGGGAGCATCGTCAAGGCCGCCCCGACTTTCAAGCCGCAGGCGACCTTGAGCAAGGGCCGGCTGGAAGCGACCCTGGCCCGCTCCACGTTGCGCCAGAACTGGCGCAGCGAGGGGGGCGACGCCATCCACGTGGGGCGGGCGCGCATCCAGTTCTTCAGCGGCGAGCCGGCCGCCAACGTGGTCGGGGCCACGGCCAGCCGGCTGCTGGAGATTGACGAAGCCCAGGACTTCGACGCCGAGAAGTACCAGCGCGACTTTCGGCCCATGGCCGCGACGACGAATGCGACCACGGTGCTTTACGGCACCGCCTGGGCCGAGGACGATCTGTTGGCGCAGCAGAGCCGCGCCGGCGCGCCGGCCGAAGCGGCCGACGGGCTGCGCCGGCATTTCAAGTATGACTGGACGGCCCTGGCGGCCATCTCGCCGGCCTATCGCCAGTTCGTCGAAGGGGAGCGGGCGCGCCTCGGCGACGAGCATCCCCTCTTCCTGACCCAGTATGCCCTGCAGCCGTTGCCGGGGGCCGGCCGGCTCCTCTCGCCGGCGCATCTGGCGCAACTGGCCGGCGAACATCCGCGCGTCGCAGACCCGGCGGCGCTGGATGCGCCGGTGGTCGCCGGCCTGGACCTGGCCGGCGCGGGGGCCGACGAGACGGTGTTGACCCTGGCGACGCTGGACGAGCAGCTCTGCGCCGGCGTGGCCCAACCCCTGTTACGCATCGTGGCGCTGGCGCGCTGGCGCGGCGTCCCGCTGGATGATCTGTATGCCCAACTGGCCGACCTGTTGGGGCGGGTCTGGCGCGTGCGCCGGCTGGCCGCCGACGCCACCGGCCTGGGCGCCGGCGTGGTCGCCTTCCTGGGCGCGGCCCTGGGGGCAGAGGTGGTAACGCCAGTGGTCTTCAGCGGGCCGGTCAAGAGCCGGCTGGGCTATGCGCTCCTGGCGGCCATCGGCGCCGGCCGGCTGCGGATGTACGCCGCTGATGGCGCGGCCGAGACCGATGATTTCTGGGCGCAGATGCGCGCTTGCCGGCGCGAGATTGGCCCGGCCCAGGCATTGCGCTTCGCCGCGCCGGCCGGCGCGCATGACGACTTCGTCGTCTCGGCGGCGCTGTGCACGCATGCGGCCGGCGCGACCGGCCCGGCGCCAGCCGCGGAATATGTGGAGGCCGACGACGTGTTGGCCGGCTCGTAGCATCGCCCCTTGTGGGCGTCTGGGGATTGCGGATGGCCACAAGGGCCGATGCTACCAGTTCTGATCGCTTCATGGAGGTGACTACATGCGTTGGTGGGAGAAAGTGGGAGCAAAGATGCTCGGTGGAGTGATCGAGCAGCGCGTGCAAGAAGCCATCAAGGTCGTAGATGACGCCTGGTGGAGACAGGTGGGGGGCGCGGCCGGCGGGCCGGGCGAGCGCCCGTGGACGCAACGCCGTAAGGAGCTGGATGCGGCGCTGGAAGCCTGGCGCGCGCACCCGCTGGCGCGGCGCATCGTCAGCCTGACCAGCGATTACGTCCTGGGCGATGGGCTGATCGTCTCGGCCGAGCCGCCGGCCGCGGCCGCCTGGGCGCAGCGCTTCTGGGAGCATCCGCAGAACCGCATGGCCGAGCGGCTGCCGGCCTGGTGCGACGAGCTGACCCGCGCC
>CAIQJD010000650.1 GCA_903872005.1 uncultured bacterium
CGGTGTGCAAGCGCGCTCCGGCTCCTGTGCGATAGTCGGGGAAGGCTGTTGCGACGTACGCGTAGGTACCTCCAATAACTATCCTGCCGAAACGGCCATATTTTGCGCCGTTGTCGTAGACGCCTATTTCTGTTAGGCTCTGCGATGATACAGAGAAGATGCGCAACCCCCCATCATCGGCAGCGACATATAGGTAGTTGCCGGCTATCGCCATAGCATGCGTCCAGCCCAGAAGTTCGCAACCACCAATGCCTACTGGGCGCGTTGGATCAGCAGCGTCTTGCATCCATAGGCTGGCCGGGGAAGCTATGCCACCAGTCATTCTCTCCCACATAGGCCCGAAGGCTAAGAAAACGGCATTGTCTTTCACGGCAATGCCCTGCAGGCCCTCGCAATCGGGGCACTCGTAATACGAAGAATAAAGCGTCGTTGGACTCACTACGTTGGACACGTCCAGGATATCAAACGGCCCTTCTCCGACTAGATACGCTAGGTGGTCTGACACGACGACATCCGTCGCCGCGAAATCCCATGAGTCTGCCCACACGCCAACCTCGACAACGTGGCTTGGATTCGCGATATCCAGAATACGCATCCCCGGCAGAGCTGCAATGTAGGCATATGAGCCACTAATGTCAATAGCTTTGGCGTTGACCGGTATGGAGTACCGCCCAACCGAGACGGGATGGGATGCGTCAGCCACTTGAATGATGTGAAGTCTGCACTCTGCACTCTGCTCGAGGCCGGCCGCAAGATTGTCCAGCAGGTAGACCAGATCGCCGGCGACGAAAACGTCACCCGCAGTACCATCCGGGGTGAAGCTGCTTTCCTCGTAGGGATCGGCGGGATCGGTGATGTTGAAGACGCGTAGCCCTCCATAGTCCGTAGAAAGGAAGGCGTGTCCTTCCGATACAGCGATATGTCGCACCATTCCTGGCAAGACCGCTGAGCGGCCAACAGCCCTGGGGAAGCTGGGCACACTTACATCAACGATCTCGAGGCGCGGACCGACGCCGATGTAGGCGTAGTTGCCTTGTACGGCCATGGCCGTCGCGACTCCGCCCAACTGGCTAACCAACTCCAGGCGACCGGAGTCGCTGGTAACCTGGTTTTGACGTGTTGCTGAGGACGATATGGTTGCTAGAGGTTCTGACCCTTGGGCCACCTCCCCTGATCTCAGGCAGAGCAGTAGGGCGACTAGAGCCAGGGCTGCACTCAGAGGCTTACACGAAGGCATGGATGTATTCCTCTCCGGGCACGGTATCCCCAAACCATAGACTGCGCGCCGCGCAGGATGCCGCTTGTCATTGCGAACACCGCTGTGCCCGCAGTGACCAGTATAGTCCGGATAGAGTTGACGTCAATATGCCGTACTGGCAACCTTTCCCCACCATCATTACCAGTGCCTCCGTAGCAACCTCGCGCGATCTGACCACTCCACGCAAAGAGTACTCGATGGATTGCTGTTCCTTCGTGGCAGCGCTTTCCTGCGACCCCGCGCGTGTGAGAGAAGCTGACGAGGAGGTACAGCCCGTAGACCCAAAAGTGAACCTACCCCCCTCTCACGTTGACCGTCCCTGATTCCGCCCCGACAACCACGTAGTCCGTCACGGCCCTTCACCTTCGGGTGAGGGGCCTTTTTCGCGTCCGCCCCCCACAAGAAAGGAGTTCACACATGAGACATGATATATGAACAGTCGCTCATATATTCATCCCACGAAACATTTCACCACAGGAGGTTCCCATGACCAACTTCGAGCTCGAGCTCCTCGCCCGCATCGCCGCCCTGGAAGAACACCTGACCGCCGAACCCGAGGACTGGGACGCCGCCCAGGAGATCCACTTCCTCAAGTGGCTCATGGCCAACGCCCGCTTCAGCGAAAAGGAGATCGCCCATGCACATTGATCCATATCCACCCGCCGTCATGACCCCCGAACAGCGCCGCCAGTTTCAACTGTACGACATGGTGCACCCCTGGCTGGCCGAACCCTACCCGCGCAACCTGCGCGCCATCCTCACCGGCGATCTGGTTCAGGAGTACGAAGGGCTGCAGGAGACGCTGCGCGCCCTCTTCCGCTCGGAGCTGATCGAAGAGGAGATGGCCGGCCCCTTCACCCTGGCCCTCTCCCAACAGATGGGCGACATCGAAACCGAACTGCAGCGCCGCCTCTTCATCGCCAAGACCGCCCCAGCCCGCCTGAAGCCCCTGCTCCCACGCGAACTCGTCACTGCGGTCAAAGAGGCCGCCGACATCGTCGACCTCTTCGAGCGCCGCGGCGTCCCCCTGCGCCGAGCCGGCAAGACCTGGGTGGGGCTCTGCCCCTTTCATCAGGAGCACACGCCATCCTTCACCGTCTACCCACAGACCCAGAGCTTCTTTTGCTTTGGGTGCAGTCAAGGCGGAGACGTCATCGAAGCCGTGAAGCGGCTGGACGACCTCTGCTTCTCGGACGCCGTGCGCCGGCTCGGCCAGGACTACGGCGTCCCCGTCCCTCCATGGGACTACCGCCAACGCGCCGCCGAGATCGCGCGTAAGCACGCCTGATTCCGCATGGCCACAACCGCATATCACAGCGATGAGGGGGCGGAGA
>CAIQJD010000651.1 GCA_903872005.1 uncultured bacterium
GAAGGCGAAGATGGCGGAGGCGACATCCTTCCCGCCGACCAAACTATCACGAGCGAGGAATAGACCATGGCGACCATCACCCTCGATCCGGCCACCAGAATTGAAGGCCATCTGAAAGTCAAGCTGAACGCCAACGCCGGCCTGATTACCTCCGCCCAGAGCAGCGGCGTGATGTTTCGCGGCTTCGAGAACATCCTCGTGGGCAAAGACCCGCGCGACGCCGCCCACATCACCCAACGTGTCTGTGGCGTCTGCCCCACGAGCCACGCCATGGCGGCAGTTCTGGCAATGGAAGCGGCCGCCGGCCTGCGCGTCACCGACAACGCCCGCATCATCCGCAATCTCATCCTGGGCGCAGACCTGCTGCACTCGCACGTCCTGCACTTCTACCACCTGAACCTGCCTGACTACATCCGCGGGCCGGCCGCCGCCCCCTGGACGCCGACCTATACCCGCGACATGCGCTTCGGCCCCGAAGACAACCAGCGTCTGGTAGATCACTACGTGCAGGCCCTGGAAATCCGTCGCTTGGCCCACGAGGCCGGCGCCATCTTCGGCGGCCGGCTGCCGCACACCGTCGCCTACGAGTTCGGCGGCGTCACCACGGTGCCCACCGCGGCTCAGGTCGAACAGTACCGCTCCCTGCTCAACGTCATCACCGCCTTCATTGACGACGTTCTCATCCCTGACGTAGAATTGCTCGCCAGCGTCTACCCGCAATACTTCCAAATCGGACGCGGCTACGGCAATCTCCTCGCCTTCGGCGTCTTCGACCTCGATGCCGCCGGCTCCTCCAAGCTCCTGCGACGCGGTCGCGTTGCCAACGGCGCCACCAACGTCCAGTCCATTGATCTTAGCGCCATCATGGAACAGACCAAGTACTCCTGGTACAACGATGCGCGGACGGGGCGGAACCCCAGCCAGGGCGTCACCCAACCCAACGCCACAAAGACCGGCGCCTACTCCTGGCTAAAAGCGCCACGTTACTCCGGCGCTGCCTACGAGACCGGCCCACTGGCACGCATGTGGGTCAATGGCGACTACCGCAACGGCATCTCCGTGATGGATCGTCACCGCGCCCGCGCCCAGGAAGCCAGCAAAGTTGCTCATGCCATGAATGACTGGTTGAGCCAGATCGCTATTGGCGCGTCGGCCTTCACGCCCGCCACTCTCCCCGCCACTGCCGCCGGCATCGGCCTGACCGAAGCCGCCCGCGGCGCGCTGGGTCATTGGGTAAAGATCTCCAATCGCACCGTCACTTCGTACCAGATTCTCACCCCAACCTGCTGGAACTGCTCGCCGCGTGATGCGGCGGACGTCGCCGGCCCGCTGGAACGGGCTTTAGCCGGCGCGCCCCTGGACAGCCTGACCCAACCCGTTGAGGCGCTGCGCGTCATCCATTCCTTCGATCCTTGTCTCGCCTGCGCCGTTCACTAACGACCTCTTTGCTGCGCGGATCCGGGCAACGCACTCCTCGTCGCGTCGCCCGGATCCGCCCGCCACGCTCCGATTGCCAGCTTCTCCATTCTCGGCTACAATGCCCTCACGGCCGCAGGACAGCCTCGCGCTGATCGCCGGCCCGGAGAGATAGCCCATGCGTACCCCGGCAGGAACCGATTGCCGCTTCTACTATGAAGACTACCACCGCGGACGCGACCTCCGCGAATGTCGCCTCATCGCCAATACGCCCGGCGGCGGACGCTGGGAGCCGGCCCTGTGTCGCGACTGCCCGACGCCGGCCATCCAGCGCGCCAATGCTTGCCCCAACATGGCCCTGCAAGCGCGCGTCACGCGCCGCCTCTACTTCTGGCGGCGCGTGACAGTGGAATCTTACTGCACCCGGCATCTGGCGCCGGTCAAGAACCCCCATATCGGTTGCGGACACTGCCACGAAGAGCAAACGCGCCCCTCGGTCTTCGACCTCCCTGTAAGCGGCGACTGATCGTCCCTACACCGCCAGCGCGGCCCGCGCCAGATCCATCTGCCGGCGCACCGCCGCCGGCGCCGTCCCTCCCGACGCATCGCGTTGCGCCACACTCTGCCGCAAGTCGAGCGCCGTGTAGACGTCCTCCCCAAATGCCGGCGAGAGCGCCTGATAATCCGCCAGGCTCAGCCGGCGCAATGAGCTTCCGCGCTCCTCGGCCAGGCGCACCGCCTGCCCGGCCAGGCCATGC
>CAIQJD010000652.1 GCA_903872005.1 uncultured bacterium
AACCTGCCCCGGCGTCACGCCCACCAGCCGCCCCACATGCAGGGCCGCCAGGAGGGCCAACGCGGCGCTGGCCGGCAGCGCCAGGCCCAGCGCCCAGAAGATGAGCTGATTGGTCAGCGCCGCCAACGCCCAGATGCACAGGCTCCAGGCCCAGGCGCGCCAGTCGGTCCAGCGCGCCGCGCCCAGACGGATCAGGCCGGCCGCGATCCATCTGCCGGCGCGCGCCCCCAGCCAGCGGCGCGCCGCGCCGGCCAAGGCGGCGCGCGCCGGCGCATAGCGCAAGACCAACATGCCCGCCAGGAGCGCCGCCGCCGCCAGCCCGATGGAAACGCCGGCCGACGTCGCATCCACGCCGGCGCCGGCCGGCGCCAGGGGGAGCAGACCAACGATCAGCGCCAACAGCATCAGGCTATCCAGCAACTTTTCGGCGGCCAGCGAACCCAGAGCCAGGGCATAGCCGACCGCCGGCTCGCGTCCCAACACGGCCAGGCGCGCCAGATCGCCGGGCCGGCCGGGCAAGAGGTTCAGCAGTTGGCCGATGACGATGCCGGCGCTGCAAGGGCCGAAGGCCACGCCGGCGCCGCACAAGATGCGCCAGCGGACGGCCTTGGCCAGCAGCGTGAGCAGCGTCGCGCCGACGGCCAGAGCGATGTAAGCCGGCCGCGCCTGGCGCAGCGCGCTCCCCAGGCCGGCCGCGTTCAGCCCCCAGGCGCTGGCCGCCAGCAGCGCCAGCCCGATCAGCAGGCCGGCCAGCCGGCGCAGCATCAGGCGGCCGGCGCGCTCCCGGCCCGTCCCATCGCTGTCAGGCATGGCTATCGCTCCCACCTGGGCATGATTCAGTCACGCCGCTCGAAGACCTGCATGGCTATGCTGCCAAAGGCGTCCGACGGGCGCTCCCAAATGAGCTGGTAACGCCGGCGGAACCACTCCGCCTCGGCCAGCGACTTGCGGATGAATACATCGAGGCTCACCAGATAGCGCGGCGCGCGCGCCTCCATCAATCCCGGCGGAACCGCATAGATGGACACGTAATACTCAGGGGCCAATGGATAGTAGGGCATTGCCTCGGGCGAGACCAACCCGACCGTATCGAGGATCCGGCAGTCGCAGGCGTAGCCCAGCGCGCCGATCTCCGTGGCGGCGACGACATCGCCGCCGGCGAGGCGCGGCCGCAGGAATGCGGCGATCTCCCGATACAGGTCTTCGCGCTCCAGCCAGGCGTTGCGCGGGACGAAGGCCGCGCGCTCCGGCTCGCGACCGAGATTGAAGCCGGCCAATTGCGCCGCAACCAGCACCGTCACGAGGCCCCATGCCGCGTAGGCGGAGGCGCGCGGCCCCAGAAGCCGGCGCAGACCATCCTGCAAGCCCGCCGTCAGGCCCAGCCACCAAAAGGGGAACACCGGGACCAGGTGCCATTCGGCAACCAGCGTGCTGCGCGTTCCCATCAGCGCATAGATGCCGGCGAACAGCGCCGGGAAGGCGCTGAAAGCCCACCAGCGCCGGCTGAGCCGGCCGGCGACCGCTGCGCCCCACTCCCAGATGGCGACATTGACTACCGCCAGCGCCAGCAATGGGCGTTGCCAGGGTATGGGAGGAATCATGCTGATCCCTTGCGCGCCCCAGCCCAGCGGCCCGTTCAGCCACAGGCCGCCAAGCTCAAAAAGGATCTGTCGGGCGCTATCCTGCGCCCCCACGCGGTAGATCATCTGGCTCTTCGCCAGGACTGAATGGGGCAAGGGGCTGCCGTAGAACCAGGTCGCCCAGAGCGCCCAGGGCGCCACGATGCCGGCGATGATCCATAGCTGCCGCCAGGGAATGCGCCGACGCTCGATGAGCAGCGCGGCGAGGAGCAGCGCGCCAGCCAACGCCGCATCAGGTCGTGTCAAGATCGCCAGGCCGGCCAGTACTGCCGCCCAGGCATCGCGCCGCTCCAGGTAGAGCGCGAAGCAACCCAACAGCAGGCAGGTCGCCAGCGATGTCTCCATGCCGCCGATGGCGTAGCGCACGCTGAACGGATGGAGCGCCCAGAAGAGCGCCGTCACGCCGGCCAACGGGCGCGCCAGGTGCAGCCGCCGGCCGAGGCGATAGAGCAGGAAGCACGCGATGGCATCGGCCATCGCGCTGACGCCCAACGCGACCCAGGGGATCGTCGCCGGCGTCAGGCGCGCCGCCAGCGCCAGGGCCAGGGCGAAGAGCGGCGTCGTGCTGCCCAGGACTCGCTCGCCGGCATTGTAAACCAGGCCCAGGCCGCCGGCCAGATTGGCGGCATAGCGGAACGTAATGTACGCGTCATCCACGGGCAAGGGGCCGGCGCTGACGCGGACGCCCAGCGCCACAGCTCCCAGGACGACCGGCAGGGTCACGTCTAGCGCCTTAGCGGCAGGTAACTTCATACAATTGCGTCCATTCGTCGCTATAGATCAGGCGCGTGCAGGCCGGCCGATACTCCTGCAAGAAGAATTCGGCGGCCCGGAAATGAATGCCTTCCGGGTCATGTTGTAACCAGAAATCCACGTCAATCGTGTTGAGCAGCAGATGGCTGATGCCACGCTGGCGCAGCGCCGGCGTCACGGCCTCCACCGTCGGATTCGCCAGGACGAGCTGCGCCCAGAGCGACGCCTCCGGATCGGGCATGCAGCGCGGATCACAATAGTAGCCGCGCCCATCCCAAAGCAGCAGCACACGCGCCTCGGCCGGCAGGGTCGCCTGAATGAACTCCGTTGAGCCAAACCCCTCCAGGACGCGGCCAAGGAAGGCGCGCTTCGACTCGACGCCGGCGATGACCTTCCAGGGCGATGTGCGGACGAAAGTGAGCAGCGAATAGGCGCAGGTAGCCGCCAGCAATCCGCCGACCAGGCCGGCGGCGAGAATTTCGCCGGCGCGGCGTTGGCGCAACCAAACCGCCATCTCGGCCAGGACCGCGCCGGCG
>CAIQJD010000653.1 GCA_903872005.1 uncultured bacterium
CGCCGGCGCGGCGTGGTCGTGTACCAGGTCCGCCATGCCATGAAAGTGGACGCCCACCAGACGCCGGCCGTAGCGTTCCAGCCAGTCGGCGTGCCGGCACAGGCCCAAGTGCTCTTGAAATTGGGCGTGGCCGCAGTCGTGCCAATAGCCGACGTTGGTCAGCCCCAACTGGGCCAGGATGCCGGCCAGCTCATCTACGTTGGGGAAGCTGAAGTAGTGGTAGCGCGATTCCAGGCCGAAGCGCAGGGTGGGGAAGTCGGCGCAGACTTCGCCCAGGGTGCGGATCAGTTGGGCCAGAAAGGGCGCGGCCAGGGCGTTGCGCCCGGCATTGCGCCGGCGGATATCGGCCTGCGCCTCGGCCTGCGTGATCTCCTGTTTGCCCAGGGCGCGCAGCAGGTCGAAATAGGCGCGGTCGGCTTTGAGAGCCGGGATGGAGCCGGCGTGGATGACTACGGCGCGCGCGCCCAGGCGCAGGGCCGTCTCGGCGGTGGCGCGCAGGTGGCCGGCAGATTGCCGGCGGGCCTCCTCGTCCAGCGCGGCGACATTGTCGCCATAGGCATCGTCTGGTCCCAGGGGCGTGGCGTCGGGCGAGCAGATGTTGTGCAGGCTGGTGACCCGCAGGTCCCAGCGCGCCATGCAGCGTTCCAGCGCGGTCATGTCCAGCGGATGGACGACGAAGTTGAGTTCATACGCACGAAAGCCCTGCTCGACCAGCAGGGCAAAGTAAGATTCCAGGGGACGCTCCAGGCGTCCCCACCAGGCGGTTGAAAGTGAGAGCATCCTCTCTCCCGGAGATGCGCGGCGCGGTCGCGTTATTTGGCCGGCGTGGCCGTCGGCTTGGGCTGTTTCATGATCCAGGCCATGATGTCCACTTTGAGCGCGTCTATCTTGCCGTCGTTATAGATGAGCGCGGCCGGCGCGACGCGCTGCGGCAGCTTGAAAGCGATCTGGCCTTCGGAACTGGCGCCGGCAGCCAGCTCTGTCGCCGTCCATGCGCCGGGCAGGGTCTTGCTGGTCGCCGCGTCTTGCGGATGCTGGCCGCGCGTGGCGTCTTCCACGATCAGCGCTGGCACGTCGAAGCTCAACTTCTCGGCCCCCTGGTTCGTCGCCCGCAGTTTGATCGCCAGGCTCCCCGGCCCCAGCCAGACCATCCGCACGATGGTCAGCTTGAGCTGGTCATTCTCGGCGCTCAGGTTGATGTCGCCGGCCGGCATCTGGCGCAAGATGGCGCCGATCTTGCTGTCCGCTTCGGATGTGGCCATCGCGCCGGCCTTCAGCGTCGCCTGGGCCATCTTCTGCGCCTGTTCGGGGTTGGCCGCGGTGGCGCCCGGCCAACGCGAAGGGGTCGGCGTAGGCGACGGCCGGCGTGTGGCCGAAGTCGCTCGGGGCGTGGTTTGCAGCGCCTCGGTGGCGGCCGGCGGCGGCACGCGCGTCGCGTTGCCCTTCGGATTGCTCAACAACAGGAAACCCAAGACGGCAAAGACGCCCAGGACCATCGTGCCCAGCAGCGCGACGATGATGATTTGCGTTTTGTTCATGTTGCCCCTGCCTTTCTTGGGGGCGCGCCATCCGACGGGGAAGGCTCGCCCTGCCTCAATATGCGCGGGCGAAAATGACCTCGGTTTGCGCCGGCGCCCCACAGACGATGCAGGGGCGCGTCGCGCCGCTCTGCTCGAAGGGGATATTGCGCGTCGAGGCTTTGGTTTCGTCCTTGACTTTGGTTTCGCACGCCGGCGAGCCGCACCAGGGCGCGAGGGCGAAGCCATTGGAGACGGCTTCGATCAGCTCGGCGTAGGTCGTCGGGCGGAAAGTGTTGGCCTCGCGGAAGGCCAGGGCGCGGTCGAACATGGCCTTCTGGATGGTCGCCAGCATGGCGGCCACGGTGGCCGGCAGGCCGGCCATGGGCGCGGTGGACTTGCCGGGCTTGCCCAGGATATCGCGCCGCGCCAGCACCACCTGCTGCGCTTCCAGGTCGCGCGGCCCGATCTCGATGCGAAGGGGCACGCCCTTCATTTCCCAATCGTGGAACTTCCAGCCCGGCGAGTTGGCTTCGCTGTCGTCCACTTTGACCCGCAGGGTCTCGCCCAATTCCTGGCCCAGCCGGCGCGCCGCTTCAATCACGGCCGCTTTCTGGTCCTCGCTGCGCCAGATGGGGACGATCACGACCTGGGTGGGCGCCAGGCGCGGCGGCATCTGCAAGCCCTGGTCGTCGCCATGCACCATGATCAGCGCGCCAATCAGGCGGGTGGAGACGCCCCAACTGGTCTGGTAGACATGCTCCAGCTCGTTGTTCTTGTTCAAGAACTGGATGCCGAAGGCATTGGCGAAGCGCTGGCCGAAGTTGTGCGAGGTGCCGGCCTGCAGGGCGCGCTTGTCGCCCATCATGGCTTCGATGGAGTAGCTGGCGATGGCGCCGGGGAACTTTTCGGCCTCGCTCTTGCGGCCGGCCAGGACCGGCATCGCCATCTCGGTCTCGGCGAATTCCTTGTAGACGTGGAGCATCCTCAGCGTCTCTTCCACGGCCTCTTCGGCGCTGGCGTGGGCGGTGTGCCCCTCTTGCCACAGGAATTCGGCCGTGCGGAGGAAGAGGCGCGTCCGCAGCTCCCAGCGCACCACGTTGGCCCACTGGTTGATCAGCACCGGCAGGTCACGCCAGGAATGGATCCACTTGGCGTACATGGCATTGATGATCGTCTCGGAGGTCGGGCGGACGACCAGCGGCTCTTCCAGCTCTTTGCCGCCGCCGTGGGTGACGACGGCCAGCTCCGGCGAGAAGCCTTCGACGTGCTCGGCCTCTTTGTGCAGGAAGCTCTCCGGGATGAGCAGCGGGAAGTAGGCGTTGACGTGGCCGGTGGCTTTGAAGCGGCGATCCAGGCCGGCCTGGATATTCTCCCACAGGGCGTAGCCATTGGGCCGGATGATCATGCAGCCTTTCACCGGCGCATAGTCGGCCAGCTCCGCATTGAGCACGATGTCGGTGTACCAGCGGGAATAGTCTTCAGCTTGGGGGGTGATCTTCTCTGCCATGCGTTCTCTGCTCCTCGAAAGTCACGCGTGTTCGGCCGGCGGCGCGTCCAGCTTCAGGACGTGATACCCATACGTATTGATGACTTCGGTCTGACGGTAGACGGTATGCACCGGCTGATTGGGCGAATAGATATGCACATGACCATGCACCAGGTAGCGCGGGGCGAAACGCTCGATGAAGCGGCGATGGCCCTTGAACCCGCGGTGGCACTGGTCTGGCTCGTCGTGAATGCCGCACGGCGGCGCATGTGTGATTAAGATGTCCAGATAGCGGCCATGTCTGAGCCGATTGTACAGCAGGCGTGGGACCATCCGCAGGATGCGCGCATTGATCTCCGCTTCGGAATGTTGGAAGCGGCTGCGATTGTTATAGCGCATCGAGCCTTCCAGGCCGGCGAGCAGCAGGCCGCGATAGTTGACCACACGCCCATCCAGGTTGATGCAGCCGGCCGGCTCGACGGCCGGCGCGTTTGGCCCATTCGCCTCGGCCCCTTCGGCATGGTTGCCGAAGACGAAGAAGAGGGGCGTGTTGAGCATGGTCACGATGTATTCCAGATAATAGGGCGGCAGGTCGCCGCACGAGAGCACCACATCTACATCGCCGAAGCG
>CAIQJD010000654.1 GCA_903872005.1 uncultured bacterium
CACCAATCGTGGCGACTTTGCGCCGGAGGTCTTCAAGGCGCTCTCGGCCTACATCCAGAAAGAGCTGCCCGGCGTCATCCTGGGCGTCGGCTCGGTGGTGGACGACGCGACCGCGGCGCTCTACATCGCCTACGGGGCCAATTTCGTCGTCGGCCCGATCCTGAACGAATCGGTCGCCAGGATGTGCAACCGGCGCAAGATCGCCTACTCGCCGGGCTGCGGCAGCGCCACGGAAATCTCGCAGGCCGAAGAGCTGGGCGTGGAGATCGTCAAGGTCTTCCCCGGCGATTCGGTGGGCGGGCCGCAGTTCGTCAAGGCGGTGCTGGGGCCGTGCCCCTGGACGCGCATCATGCCGACCGGCGGCGTGGAAGTGACCAAAGAGAGCTTCGCCGGCTGGTTCAATGCCGGCGTGGCCGCCGTGGGCGTCGGCTCGAACCTGATGAAGAAGGAATGGATCAAGGCCGGCCAGTGGGACGCGCTCTCGGCCAAAGTGCGCGAGGCTCTGGGCTGGGTGCGCGAGCTGCGCGGCGTCCCGCTCTTCCTGGGGGTCGAGCATGTGGGCCTCTACCCGACGGCGACGGCCGGCGCGGCCGAGATCGCCGGCTACTATCAAAAGCGCTTCGGCCTGGAGCCGAAAGAGGGGCGCTCGTCATATTTCAGCGGGGTCATCGGGCGCGGCCGGCTGGAGATCATGAAAGAGGCGCTCACGGAGCGCTGCCATATCGCGGTGCGCGTCTCGGACTTCGAGAAGGCGCTGGCGGCGTTGCAGGCCCAGGGCGTGGAGTTTGAGGAGCCGAAGATCAAGCCGGAGGTGAAAGCGGTCTTCTTGAAGGAGACGGACCCGGCCGGCAATCTGGTGCATCTCTTCTGGACGGAAGACCCTAAGGGTCTCTGAGACCCTTAAGGTTTGCGCCGAAGGAGGCGAATTCGCATGACCGTCCCGCAGAGCGTAGTGGATCTGGTGGAACGCTTCGAGCGCAACCGGGCGGCGTATCACGCCGGCCAGTACAACGAGGCGCAGACGCGCCAGGAGTTCATTGCCCCCTCTTCGAGGCGCCGGGTTGGGACATGCGGAACGTCCAGGGCTACGCCGAAGCGTACAAGGACGTGATCCACGAGGACGCCATCAAGGTGGGCGAGGCGACCGAAGCCCCAGACTACTCCTTAGCCCGGCCCATCAGTTGCGCCGCTATGCCTGCCCTTGTGGCTGCCCCCGGCCGGCCACGCGGGCAGCCACAAGGGCTGCCCCTACGCACCCGGCGCACTCCCCGGTCTTCAAGGCCGGGGAGTGCTTTCGCGCCGCCTACGGCGCGACCACATACGTATTCTCGCGCGCCGTCACGCTGATCCCATTCGCCTCGGCCTGCGCCAGGTTCACCAGCAGGCCGCGATAGGTGCTGTACGTCGCCAGGGCCAGGTGCAGCTCGCGCGCGCCGCCGGCCGGCACAGACCACAGCCGCCACACGACCGTCGCGCCCCGGCGCACGCCGCCCATATCCGCGCTGACGAAACGCGCATTGAAGGGGATCGTATCCGTGACCGTGATCCGCGTCAGCTCGCCGGCGCTTTGGTTGACAACCTTGATCGTGTAGCGGATCACCCAGCTCGCCGGGATCGGGTCGCGCGCATCCCGCTTGGTCAGGCGCAGCCGGGTCTGCAACGGATCGGTGATGACGGAGCCGGCCGGCGCTGGCCCCGACGGGCCGCGCGCGTCGTCCGGCGCGGCCGCGCCGGGCACACAAAGGCCGGCCCACAGGCCGGCCAACAAGACGCCACACAACACGATGCGCCAGATTTGCCGTATGCGCAGCATATCTCCCTCCATTCTGTGAACCCCCTGGGCATTGCGACAGGCACATCGGGCTATATCGCTTCAACGAGATTGCGTCGAAGCCCTCTTGCCCCTATTGTAGCACGCCATTCGGCCGGCGTCTACCCCCAAATCGCGCGGCCGGGTCAGCCTCGGCCGGCGACGGAAAATGGGACGCGGACAGACGCGGATCCTCCGGATAGAATGACCGCGCACACCCTTTGACGGATTCCGCCGGCCGCGTTTGTCTGCGCTCGTCCGCGTCCAATCCCCGGCGGCAAATTCCTGCTTTCCCCCTCTTATGCTACAATGCGCGCGCCAATCTCACCCGCGAGGATGCCATGACCCACCCACAGCGCCCCTATCCGTTGGCCGATGCGGTGCGCGCCGCCTATCGCGCCGGCGAAGAAGATGAAGCCCTGGAGCCGCTGGTCCTGACCGACCGCGCCGGCCGGCCCATCGGCCGCATCGCCGACGGCGACTACGTGATCTTCTACGACATCCGCGGCGAGCGCGAGATCGAGCTGACCCGCGCCTTCACCGAGCCGGCCTTCGACAAATTCCCGCGCCGGCCGCAGCGCGTCCACTTCACCACCATGATCCAGTACCACCCCGACCTGGACGTGGAGGTCGCCTTCCCACCCCTGGAGCGCATCGGCGACACGCTGGCCGACGTCATCGCCGCGGCCGGCCTGCGCCAGCGCAAAATCTGCGAATCGGAGAAGGCCATCCACGTCTCCTATTTCTTCAACGGCAAGAAGACCGGCGCGCTGCCCGGCGAAGCGTGCGTCGTCGTCCCCTCGCCCCATGTGGCCGATTACGGCGCGGCGCCGGCCCTCTCGGCCGAAGGCGTCACGCAGGCAATCCTGGCCGCCCTGGCCGACGATGCGGCCGATTTCATCCTCGCCAACTACGCCAACGTGGACGTGGTCGGGCACATCGAGAACCAGCCGGCCATCCGCGTTGCCGTGGAGACGGTGGATCAGCAGGTGGGGCGCATCGTCGAGGCAGCCGCGCGCGCCGGCGTGACGACCATCCTCACCGCCGATCACGGCACCGTGGAGCGCTGGCTCTACCCCGATGGCGCGGTGGATACCGGCCACACCGATAGCCCGGTCCCCTTCGTCCTGCTGCTGCCCGACGCGCCGACCATCGGCGTGCGCCCCCAGGGCGAGCTGACCGATGTGGCCCCGACGATCTTGCAGCTCCTGGGCCTGCCCCGGCCGGCCGCCATGACCGGCCAGAGCCTGCTCCAATGCGCCCCGCCGGCCGTCCGCCGGCGCGTCCTGCTCGTCATCCTGGATGGCTGGGGCAGCCGCGACGACCCCCACGGCAACCTGATCGCCGCGGCCCATACGCCGGTCATGGATCGGCTCCTGGCGACCGCGCCGGCGGCGCGGCTCCTGGCGGCCGGCGCGGCCGTGGGGATGCCGGCCG
>CAIQJD010000655.1 GCA_903872005.1 uncultured bacterium
AATTCTTCTAGTGGGCAGAGGCGCGCACTTTCTCAATGGCTGCACTCAACTGCGGGTCGCGCCCATTTTTCTGATCGTCTTGCGTGAGTCCGACTTCCTGATCCGGCTCAATGCCTGAACCATCAATGATCTTGCGCGCCGGCGTCAACCAGCGCGCCACGGTGATATGCACGGAAGAACCGTCGCTCAGATCAAAGACCAGTTGCACAGAGCCTTTGCCATAGGTTCTTTCGCCAATTAGGCTGGCGCGGCCGCGGTCTCGCAAGGCGCCGGCGACAATCTCCGACGCGCTTGCCGACCCTCGATTCACCAACACTACCACCGGCATGTCCAGCGCGGAGCCGGCGGTCTTCACCGTATATGTCTGTTCGCTGCCATCCCGCTTGCGCTCGAACATGATCGTGCCGCCGTCCAAGAACTCGCTGGCGACATCCAGGGACGCATCCAGAAGTCCGCCAGGATTATCGCGCAGGTCAAGGATAAGGCGTTTCGCCCCTCTCGTCTTTGCCTCTGCTAACGCTTGGCGCAACTCGCCGGCAGTGCGCTCTGTGAATTGCAGAAGGTGCGCGTACAGGACATCCGGCGCTCCCTGATCGTCCAGCATGCGCCATTCTACGGAGGGCGTCTCGAACTCCTCGCGCTGAATCGCAACTTGCAGTTCCTCAGCGCTGGCTTCTCGACGTAGCCCCAGTTGTACCTGCGACCCAACCGGCCCGCGCACGAGGGCAATCACATCATCGCGGCTCATTGTGGCCGGATCTATGGCAGTCTGGTCCACACGCACCAGTCGGTCCCCTTCCTGCACGCCGGCACGCGCTGCCGGCCCGTTTTCCATCGGAGTTAACATAAACGCGCGATCGCTGTCACGCTGATACAGCCAAACGCCAATACCCCCAAAGCGCCCTCGATGCTCATCCTTCTCCAACTGTCGTTGTGGCGGCTCAATGAAGATCGTATGGGGGTCCTTCACCTCGGCCAAGACGCCACGGATCGCCGCATACGTCATTTTCTGTGGGTTAGGTAGGTCACCGAAGAAGTTGCGTTCCAGAAGAGTCCAGACCTCCCAGAACACGCCGAAGCCGGCTGGCTCTTGTGTAGATACGGCGCGCGCCGATTCGCCAACCGATACTACCGCTGGCGTCTTGTCTGCCGCAGACAAGGTGGGCCCAAAGACCAGACAGGCAGCGTAGCCTGCCGAGAACGCCGCGCCGGCCGCCGCCAGACAGATCAAGGCCACAAAAACGGACTTCATCACCCGCATACGCGCCCCTGCGACCAAGAATACGATAACGTTGCGATTGTAACATAGGAGCAACGCTTTGCCAAACCCCGTTCAATTCTTGATTCCAGCGGCGGGGGAGCGGCGCTTATGTCGAGTAGACGTCTTTTTGACTAGTATATTTTACATAACATCAATAGTGCGAAGTAATCTAGCTGGTGTAAAAGCAGGCCATTTCTCCTGCTCCTTCCTGCCGCCTGACAAGGTCATTGATAATGTCCCTTGCGGATACGCAAAGGACATTTCGGTTCTTGCGTGCCGATGCTATAGTTTTCTGTCGCCCAGTGATTTTTTCGCGTAGCGTATTCTGCATCTCTAAGCTATCACCTTTGCCCCTCCCGTTCTTATGCTTATTTGCTACACGAAAGTTTGCTTGTGTAAGAAAGCACGAATGGGAGGCTCCGGTTTGACAGTCCCTATCCTTTGTGCTAGACTCATTCCCGTGCTTGCCGCCGGCCACCGGCCGGCTAACATTCTGTCTAACTCTGGGGGACTGTAGCTTCGATGAAGATCCTCGTCCTGAATTGTGGCAGTTCGTCCGTGAAATACCAGGTCTTCGACATGTCTGCCGAGACGGCCCTGGCAAGCGGCATTGTGGAAGAAGTGGGCCTGGCTCACCCGACTATGACGCATAAACGACCCGGTTATGATAAGATCGTCTGGGAAAACCTGAAGGTCGCCGATCACAAAGAGGCCATCAGCCTTGTCCTGGTAACACTGCAGAATCCAGACTATGGCGTGATTCGCTCCGTCGGCGAATTGGACGCCGTCGGCCATCGCGTGGTGCATGGTGGGGAAAAGTTCGCTCGCTCCGTCCTGATTGACCCCCACGTCGTGCAGGCGCTCCATGACAACATCGAGCTTGCGCCCTTGCACAATCCACCCAATATCCAGGGCATTCAGGCGATCTCTGAATTGTTGCCCAATGCCCCGCAAGTTGGCGTCTTCGACACCGCATTTCACCAGACGATGGCCCCAGAAGCATTCATGTACGCTTTGCCTTATGAGTACTATGAGAAGTATGGTATCCGGCGCTATGGATTTCACGGCACATCCCATCAGTACGTCGCGCAACGAGCCGCCGAGTACCTCGGCCGGCCGCTTGATAGCCTGAAGATCATCACCTGTCACTTGGGAAACGGCGCCAGCGTGACTGCCATACAGTACGGTAAGTCCGTAGATACCAGCATGGGCTTTACGCCGCTGGAAGGTCTGGCCATGGGCACCCGTTGCGGTGACATTGATGCAGCCATTGTCCCCTATCTGATGGCAAAAGAAGGGCTTGATCGCGCCGGCATAGATAAGCTCCTCAACAAGCGCAGCGGCGTCCTGGGCCTCTCCTCACAGCTCGCTTCCGACATGCGCTTCTTTGAACAGTCCCTGCATGCCGGCCCATCGGACCCCAACTACGAACGCTCGATGTTGGTGCTGCGGGTCTACAGCCGGCGCATCAAGAAGTACATAGGCGCCTACGCCGCTGTCATGGGCGGCCTCGACTGCGTCGTCTTCACCGGCGGGGTCGGCGAAAACTTCAAAGAGATCAGCGAATGGGCTTGCGAGGGACTGGAGTTCATTGGCATCTGTGGCGTCCATTCGCGGCGTGCCGCCGGCCAGACCGTGGAAGCCAGCTCGCCGCAATCCTCAGTCAAGGTGCTGATCATTCCAACCAACGAAGAGTTGGCTATCGCTCGCGATACGCTGAGCATCATCTCCAACAGCGCGCCGGCCATAGCTTAGCGACACCGTTTGACAAGCATCCATGCCTGTGGTATAAGTCTGCCAACAGGATAGTACGAGCGTTGATGGAAACGAGTAAGCCCAGTCCGTCCCATCCAGAGAGCCTGCCCCAGGTGCAAAGCAGGCATGGGAGTTGGGCTGAAAATCCTTCCGGAGCTGCCAGCCGAACGGGAGAACCTCAGTAGATCTGGCCGGCCTCGTCAGCCGTTACTCACGACGGAGATATGATAGTATCTCAGAGTGGGCGGCCAGCCAATTGGGGTGGTACCGCGGGAGTGAAGTCATGCTCTCGTCCCTTGATGGGATGAGAGCATTTTGTTTTTCGCCAGCAGGAGAGAGACGCCATGACGATGCTCTTGTATCAGACCGACAGCTATCTGCGAGAATTTGGGGCCGCCATCACCGCTGCCGGCGAGAACGGCGTCGTCCTCGACCAGACCGCCTTCTACCCCGGCGGAGGAGGACAGCCGTGTGACACCGGCGCTCTGACGTGGGGGCCTGGCGTCACACGGCGCGTCGCCCGCTTGCAGCGCATCGAAGGGCAACTCTGGCATACGTTGGAAGGAGAAGGCGAACTGCCGGCGGTGGGGGCCACCGTCGGCGGGACAATTGACTGGGAGCATCGCTATCAGCTCATGCGTACCCACAGCGCACTCCACATCCTATGTGGCGTGGTCTTTCGCAACTACGGCGCGTTGGTGACCGGCGGCAACATGGAGCCACTGCAGGCGCGTATGGACTTTGAGTTTGAGCGGATGGAAAAGGACCTCGTGCATGAAATCGAGGCCGCTATCAACAAGGAAGTTGCTGCCAACCATCCCATCCGCGTGGCGATCCTCTCGCGGGAAGACGCCTTCCAGATACCCGACCTCATACGTACCAAAATCAATCTGCTGCCGCCCGACATCCGTCAGGTGCGCGTGGTCGAAATCGTCGGATTGGATCTGCAGGCGGACGGCGGCACGCACGTCGCTAACACCAGCGAAGTTGGCCGCATCAGCGTTGTGGACTATCGCTCAAAAGGCCGCATCAATAAACGGCTGGTCATCAAACTGGAATAGCGCACACTCTGGCCGGCGCGGCCACACGGAGGGAAGACAAGCATGTCGAAACGATACCAACCAGTCTCCGCCAACGTCAGTTTTCCTCAGCTTGAGGAAAGCGTCTTGCGGTTCTGGAAAGAGAACGATATCTTCCTACGCAGCATCAAGCAGCGCTCAGACGCCGAACCCTGGGTCTTCTATGAAGGCCCACCAACCGCCAATGGCCTGCCTCATATCGGCCACGCCCTCACACGCGCCGTCAAAGACGCGTTGCCGCGTTACCAAACCATGAAAGGGCGCTACGTCTGGCGCAAAGGCGGTTGGGACACGCACGGGCTGCCCGTAGAGCTGGAAGTCGAGAAACGCCTGGGCTTCTCTGGCAAACAAGCCATCGAAGCCTACGGGATCGCGGAGTTCAACCAGAAGTGCCGCGAGAGCGTCTTCACCTATGTCCGGGAATGGGAGGAATTGACCGACCGGCTTGGTTTCTGGATTGATCTGGAAGACCCATACGTCACCCTGGACAATAACTATATCGAGTCCGTCTGGTGGATCCTGAAACAAATCTGGGAGAAAGACCTGCTCTACCAGGG
>CAIQJD010000656.1 GCA_903872005.1 uncultured bacterium
CGCCGGCGCGCTCGGCGCGCGTCAGGCCAAAGGCATCGCGCCGGTTGGAGATGACCGCCACGACCTGCGCCGGCACACGGCCGGCGGCGCAGGCGTCCAGAATCGCCTGCAAATTCGTGCCGTTGCCCGAAATCAAGACGACGATACGCGCCTTTTGCGCGATCATGGGGTCGCTCAATCCGCAAGTCCTCCCCGGTTGCCCCGGCTGGCATTGACAATCATCATACCGGCGGCTATAATGCCTGTCAACTTCCCGAAGCGCCAGAGGAGCAGCCATGCCCAGTCACCATCAGAATCCGCCCCAGCGTCAGACGCTGCAGCAACGGCTTTGGAATCCCTACGTCGTCGTCTTCCTGAGCAGCGCCTGTATCATGACCATTGAATTGGTCGCCAGCCGGCTGATCGCGCCACGCCTCGGCGTCTCGCTCTACACCTGGACGACCGTCATCGGCGTGATCCTGGCCGGCATCTCCATCGGCAACTATCTGGGCGGTTGGCTCGCCGACCGCTACGCGGCGCTCCCCTTCCTGGGCCTGATCCTGGCCCTCGCCTCTCTGGGGAGTCTCAGCATCCTCTGGCTCAACGACCTCTTGACCGGCTATTCCGCCTCCAAGAACATCCCGCTGATCCTCTCGGTCATCTTCTACATCGCCCTGCTCTTCTTGCTGCCCAGCCTGATCCTGGGCTGCGTTTCGCCCATCGTCGCCAAGTTGAGCCTCACGGACCTGAAGCGCAGCGGCGCGACCATCGGCAAGATCTACGCCATGTCCTCGGTAGGCAGCATCGTCGGCACCTTCGCTACCGGCTTCTTCCTCATCTCCTGGTTCGGCACCAAGACGATCATCCTGGGCGTCGCCGGCCTCTTGATGCTCATGGCCCTCTGGTTCCTGGCGGCAACCAACTGGAAGAAGGGCCTGCTGACGGCCGGCGCGGCGTTACTGGTCTTCGGCTTCTCTCTGCTGCTGCTCAACGAGACCGACGCGATGGTTCTGGCATGCCAACGCGAGACCAACTACTTCTGCATCAACGTGCGCGACAAGGAAGTGGACGGCCAGCCGGTGCGCTATCTGGTGCTGGATCGGCTGGTGCATAGCTACTCCAACCTGAATGACCCCGGCCAACTGGTCTACGGGTATGAGCAGCTCTACGCCAAAGTCATCGAACCGCTCACGGAGCGCAAGCCAGACCTTTCCGCCTTCTTCATCGGCGGCGGCGGCTATACCTTCCCCCGCTATATGGAAGCGAGACTCCCCCAAAGCCGGCTTGTCGTCGCCGAGATTGACCCGGAAGTGACCGACGTCGCCTACGAGAAGCTCGGCCTGAGCCGCAGCACCCGCGTGGAGAGCCACAACCAGGATGCCCGGCTCTACGTGCTGCAAGAGGGTCAGCCGGCTTCCTACGACCTCGTCTTCGGCGACGCCTTCAACGACTACTCGGTGCCCTTTCACCTGACGACCCTCGAATTCGATCAGATGGTCGCCCAGCTCCTGCGCGAAGATGGCCTCTACGTCGTCAATATCATTGACGGCGGCCCGCGCGGCCATTTCCTGCGCGCCTATGTCCGCACGCTGCAACAGGTCTTCCCCTACGTCGCGGTCGTCCCCCAGGGAGCAGACTGGCGCGATTCGGTGCGAATGACCTTCGTCATCGTCGCCGGCCGGCAACCCCTCGACCTGACCCGCGTCCCGGCGGATCGCCCGCCCCTCAGCGCCGAAGAGCTGCAGGCGTACATGGATAAAGACGCCCCGATCATCTTGACCGACGGCTACGTGCCGGTAGACAATCTCCTGGCCGGCGTCTTTCAGGACTCTGGGCTGGACTGAGCCGAAGACAGAAGAACGCAAGAGCCGGCCCGACGGCCGGCTCTTGTGTGTTCTCAAGACGTTAGCCGGCGTTCAGGATGACCCCTCGCTCGCCGGCGACCAGTTCCCCGATGCGCCAACCCTCAACGCCGCTCTGCAGCGCCGCCTCAGCCGCCCCGGCCGGCAGGACGACCACCATGCCGATGCCCATATTGAACACGCGGTACATCTCCTCGCGCGCCACCTGCCCCTGGCGCTGAACTAGATCGAAGAGCGCCGGCATCGGCCAGGTCCCCAGATCAACGCGCGCCGCCACGCCGGCCGGCAGGATGCGCGGGATATTCTCGATGAAGCCTCCGCCGGTCAGGTGCGCCAACGCCTTCACCTCGACCCGCTGGCGCAATTCCTGCACCGGCCCCAGATAAGAGCGATGGGGCGCCAGCAGCGCCTCGCCCAATACCCCAACGCCCGGATAGCGCGTCTCCAGCGCCTTCGCATCGCCGGACCGGCCCTGGGGGCCGCCCAGGAAGATGCGCCGAATGAGCGAGTAGCCATTGGTATGCGGCCCCGACGAGGGCAGGCCAACCAGCACGTCGCCGGCCTGCACATCCGGGCGCGGCAGCATCGCGCGCCGCTCCACCACACCCACGATGCTCCCCACCAGATCGAACTCCCCCGGCTGGTAGACGCCGGGCATCTCGGCCGTCTCACCGCCGATCAGGACGCAGCCGGCCTGCCGGCAGGCCGCCGCAATGCCCCCTACCACCGTGGCGATCATCACCGGGTCCACTTTGGCCGTGGCGATGTAGTCAAGGAAGAAGAGCGGCGCCGCGCCCTGCACCAGGATGTCGTTGACGCTATGGTTGACGATGTCGTGGCCGACGCCGTCATAGCAGCCCAACGCGGCAGCAATCTTGGTCTTGGTGCCAACGCCGTCGGTAGAGGCGACCAGCGCCGGCGCAG
>CAIQJD010000657.1 GCA_903872005.1 uncultured bacterium
CCGCCCGGATGCCACGGATGACAGCGCGCCAGACGCTGCACGCCCAGCCAGGTCCCTTTGAGGAACCCGTATTTGCCAATCGCTTGATAGGTATATTCAGAACAGGTCGGATAGAAGCGACAGCTTGGAGGCAGCGCCGGCGAGATGAATCGCTTGTACACGCGTATGAGGAACATTGCGACAGTTTTCATGATCAACTAGATGATAACGCGAACGAACGTCCGGGGCAACGCTGCCCGGGAAACACTGGGCTGGACTACGGCGCGGGGTTTGCCATGTCTGACGCGTGAGACGCCGGCTCGGGGGCCGCGCGCCGCACCAAGCCGGCGCGTTGGGTCAACCGCGCAATCGCCTGATCCACCGCGGCGAAGGCCACGCCCCGCATCTGGAGCCGCGCAATCAACACCACGTCGTACCCGCCGGCCAACGTAGGCAGACGCAAACGAATCGCCTCTCGCAACAGTCGCTTCGCCCGGTTGCGCTCCACGGCCTTGCCCATGCGCCGACTGACCACAAAGCCAAAACGGCTCACTGCCAGGCCATTGGGCAACTTGGTCAGGATGACCATAGGATGCGCGCAGGACTCTCCCTTGCGCTTGATTTCCAAGAAACGGGCGCTCTGCGTCAACCGATAAGGTCTCTTGAGCATCGCCCCGGTGACTGCTCCATATTCGTGAAGGCGAAGCCCTCGCGCTTGCGGAAGGCTTCGCCTCTAGCACTCAAAACGCCGGCGGCTCAGACGGCCAGCCGGTAGCGTCCCTTGGCCCGACGGGCTTTCAGGACTTGCCGACCATCCGCGGTCTTCATGCGCGCCCGGAACCCATGTACGCGCTGACGGTGGCGCACTTTGGGCTGCCATGTTCGCTTCGGCATGCCACATTCCTCCCTCAGAATTGCTAACGATAATCGCAGACAGGTATTATACCTGTGCTTTACATGAACGTCAAATCATCAGGGGCTTCCGGTCGGCCGGCTCAGCCTTCCCAGCGCTGCAGGGCCAGGGTGGCGTTCTGTCCGCCGAAGCCGAAGGCGTTGACCACGGCCCCGCGCACGGCCGCCGGCCGGCTGACCAACGGCACGTAGTCCAGATCGCATTCCGGGTCCGGGTTCCGCAAATTCGCGGTCGGGACCAGGACGCCCGCACTGAGCGTCTTTGTCGTTATGAAGGCCGAGAACGCGCCGGCCGCGCCCATCATGTGCCCCACCATGCACTTATTGGAGCTGACTGCGATCCGATAGGCTTGCTCGCCCAGCGCCAGCTTGATCGCCTTCGTCTCGGCGGCGTCATTGAGCGGCGTGCCGGTGCCGTGCGCGCAGACATACTGCACGTCGGCCGGCGACCAACCGGCCTCGCGCAGCGATAGTTGTATGGCGCGCGCCGCGCCCTCGCCGGTCGGGTCGGGCATCACCATGTGATAGGCATCTTCCGTCAACCCATAGCCGACCACCTCGGCCAGGATCTTCGCCCCACGTCCCTGGGCATGCTCTGCGCTTTCCAGAACCAGCACCGCCGCGCCTTCGCCGATGATCGTGCCGTCGCGCTGCGCGTCAAAGGGCCGGCAGGCATTCTCTGGATCATCGTTGCGCGCCGAAAGCGCCCCCAGCCGGCCGAAACTGGCGCACCCCAGCGGCGCGATCGGCGCATCGCTGCCGCCGGCGACCATCACATCCGCCTCGCCGCGCTGAATGGCGCGATAGCCCTCCCCAATCGCCATGACGCCGGTGGCGCATGCGCCCGTCGGCGCGTGGCACGGGCCCTTCGCTTTGAGGGTCATGGCGACATAGCACGCCGGCATATTGACCAGCACGGCCGGCACCAGGGCCGGATTGACGCGCCGCACGCCGCCATTTTGCAGGGTATGCGCCTGTTCCTCGATGATGCCGGCGCCCCCCAGGGCGCTCCCCAGGCAGACGCCCACGCGCGTGGCATCCTCGACCGCCATGTCCAGGCCGGCGTTGGCGCGGGCATCGGCCAGCGCGGCCACCGCATACTGCGTATGCGCGCCCAGCCGGCGCGCCTCTTTGGCGTCCATCACGCTGGCTGGATTGAACCCCTTCACGCTGCCTACCAGACGCGAAGGCATTTCGCTGGCATCGAATTGGGTCAATGGCCCGATGCCCGAACGGCCGGCGATCAGGCCGGCCCACGTCTCCGCGGCGTTCAACCCTAACGGCGAAATGACGCCCACGCCGGTAATCACCACGCGCCTCAGTGTGATCGAACGCGTCATGTCGTATTCATCCTCCTGGAAGTTGCCTGGATGCTATGCAGCCACGTCTCACCTTTTATTATACTGATAACTGGCGCTCTGACAATATGGGCTGAGTCGCGCACGAATTTTAAGGCTTTGGGTCTTGAATTATGCGGGCCTTTATGGTATCATGGGAAATGTGCCGGCGCTATACTATCGCTAGTAGAGGATATGCCCGCACACGCTGTATTTAGTATCCTGTCTGGTATCATACATGGCGGTGCGCCGGCTTGACGCTGGTCGCCGGCGTTGGGAGTCCTGAATCATGCAGTGTCCCTATTGCGGCCAGAACGATTCGCGCGTGGTAGATACGCGTGAGACCGCGACCGGCATCCGCCGGCGGCGCGAATGTCTGGGCTGCCAACAACGTTTCACGACGTATGAGAGCGTCGCCGTACACACGCTGCAAGTCGTCAAGCGCGACGGCCGGCGCGAGGACTATGATCGCGACAAGCTGCTCTTCGGCGTGCGGAAAGCCTGCACCAAACGCCCGATCCCCAGTGAGGCGGTCCTGAACCTGGTCAACCAAGTGGAAGCCGCGATGATGGAAAGCGGCCGGCTCGAAGTGACCAGCGAGCGCATCGGCCAATTGGTGATGGAGAAGTTGCGCGATCTCGATCACGTTGCCTATATTCGTTTTGCCTCTGTTTACCTACCTTTCGCCGATCTGGCAAGTTTACGCAGCGAAATTGACGGCCTGCTGGAGTAAGGTCTAGAATTTCCCCGCAGGGGGATGGTATGGGCGCGACGCCGCGCCCCCTGCTGACGCATCCACGCGTCCCCATTGTTGTCCCACCACTTCACGTGACTTGGATGATCGCACCTGATGAGGGAGCCATGAGCGCCACGATCCAACTGACATCGAATGCCATCAAGGTTCTCGAGCGACGTTATCTGCGTAAGGACCGAGAGGGACAGGTCTGCGAGCTGCCCGAAGATATGATCGAGCGGGTCGCGCGCTTCATCGCCTCGGCCGGCCAGCTCTATGACATGGGGCAGAGCGAAGACGCGACTGCCTCCACCTTCGCCGAGCTGATCGCCGGCCTGGAATTCTTGCCCAACAGCCCCACGCTGATGAACGCCGGCACGACCCTGGGCCAGCTCTCCGCCTGCTTCGTCCTGCCGGTCAATGACGACATGACCAGTATCTTCGATGCGGTCAAGGCTACCGCGCTGATCCACCAATCCGGCGGCGGCACCGGCTTCTCGTTCTCGCGCCTGCGGCCGGCCGGCGACATCGTCGGCTCTACCGGCGGCATCGCCAGCGGCCCCATCTCGTTCATGAAGGTCTTCGACGCGGCCACTGACGTGATCAAGCAGGGCGGGCGCCGGCGCGGCGCGAACATGGGCATGTTGCGCGTGGATCATCCCGATATCCTCGCCTTCATCAATTGTAAGCGCACTGAAGGCATCCTCGCCAACTTCAATATTTCCGTGGGCGTCACCGACGCTTTCATGCGCGCCCTGGAAGCCGGCGAAACCTACGATCTGGTCAACCCGCGCAACGGCTCGGTGGCCGGCTCGCTGCCGGCGCGCCAGGTCTTCGATGAAATCATCCAGGCCGCCTGGAGCAATGGCGAACCCGGCCTGATCTTCATTGATCGCATGAACGAAGGGAACCCGACGCCGGCGTTGGGCGCAATTGAGAGCACAAATCCTTGCGGTGAACAACCACTTTTGCCCAATGAAAGCTGCAATCTCGGCTCTATCAACCTGGCCCGCATGGTCACCCCGGCCGGCCGGATAGACTGGCCGCGGCTGCGCGAGGTCGTGCGCGCCGGCGTCCTCTTCCTGGATAACGTCATCACCCTGAATCGCTTCCCCTTGCCGCAGATTCAAGAAGCCACGCTCCAAACGCGCAAGATCGGCCTGGGCGTCATGGGCTTCGCCGACATGCTGATTGACCTGGGCATCCCCTACGACTCAGAAGACGCCCTGGCCGTCGGCAGCAAAATCATGGAAGCGACGGCCTACTGGAGCCGCGAGATGTCGGTCGCGCTGGCGCGCCAGCGCGGCTCGTTCCCGGCGTTCAAGGACTCGATCCTCTCGCAAGGCCGACTGCCCCAACACGGCCGGCGGCTGGAATTGACGGCGCGGCCGGCGGTCTTGAGCGACGCGCCCCTCTTCGATTGGGCGGCCCTGGCGCGCCAGGTGACGCAATACGGCTCGCGCAACGCCACCACCACCATCGCGCCGACCGGCTCCATCAGCATCATCGCCGGCGTCTCCAGCGGCATCGAGCCGGTCTTCGCGCTGGCCTACACGCGCAAGAACGTCCTGGACGCCGACGAACTGCCCGAAGTGAACCCGCTCTTCGAGAAGGTCGCGCAGCGCGAAGGCTTCTACTCGCCGGCGCTGGTGCGGCGCATCGCCGCCGCCGGCAGCGTCCATGACGATTCTGATGTGCCGAGCCGCTTCCGCCGCGTCTTCGCCACCTCCCATGACATCGCCGGCGAGTGGCACATCCGCATGCAAGCGGCCTTCCAGCAATGGACGGACAACGCCGTCTCAAAGACCATCAACTTCGCCAATGCGGCGCGCCCCCAGGAGATCGAGGATGCCTACCTGATGGCCTATCGCCTGGGCTGCAAAGGGCTGACCATCTATCGGGACGGGAGCCGCGAGGCGCAGGTCTTGAACGTGGGCGCGGAGAAGAAGCCGGCCGAGCCGGCCAAGCCAGCGTCGGAGCCGGCCCCGGAGACCCGCTCGCCGCGGCCGCGCCCCGACGTCACCTTTGGCTCCACGGAGAAGATCCCGCTGGGCTGCGGGCGCAACCTGTACGTCACCGTCAACGAAGACGTCAACGGGCTGTGCGAAGTCTTCGTGCAGATGGGCAAATCGGGCGGATGCACGGCCTCGCAATCGGAGGCGGTCGCCCGGCTGATCTCCCTGGCGCTGCGCTCCGGCATCGCCCACGAAGAGGTCTACCACCAGTTGAAGGGCATCCGCTGCCCCTCGCCGGCGTGGCACAACGGCACATCTATCTTCTCCTGCGCCGATGCCATCGGCAAGTCCATGGAACGCTACGGGCTGCACATGCGTCGGGAGGAGCGCCAGCCGGCGCGCACGCCGATCAAGTCGCTGCTGGATATTTCGCCGGAATGTCCGGAGTGCGGCAGCATCATGGAGTTGGGGGAGGGGTGCGCGGTCTGCCGCTCGTGCGGCTATTCGCAGTGCGGGTAGGGCTGGAGTGTCCCCTTGCGTTATGCGTATGTTGACGAATCTGGGACGGTGCGCCGTTCCGGGACACTGAACTGTTCCTGGCTATCGCTGTGGTAGCAGTGAATCCAGAGGCGGCGCGGGCCATAG
>CAIQJD010000658.1 GCA_903872005.1 uncultured bacterium
GCCGGGGCGCGTCATGCTCGTGGGTCTACGCTCCTCAACAGAATGCGGACGCCGGCATTATACCATAGCGGCCCATTTTGGCCTACTTCGCCGGCGACGCGGCAGATTGCGTTGCCGGGTGATGGTGCTATAATGCCAGTGCATCCTGACACAGCGCAACAGAAAGGACTACCTATGACTCACCAGAGCCGAGCCGAACGTCTGGCCTTCAAGCCCAATCGCGTGCTGGAGCGCATCCGCGCCGGCGGCTATGCCCTCTGCAGTTGTCAGACCCCCTACCCATCCCCCAAGATCACCGAAATGATGGGCTTGATCGGCTTCGATTGCGACTGGATTGACATGGAACACCAGGACTATAGCTGGGATCAGGCGTTCAATATGTCCCTGGCGGCGCGAGCTTCGGGCATGGAGGCGATGATCCGCATCCGCAAAGAGGGCGAACAGGCTTTCTACCGCGCCTTTGAGGCCGGCGCCACCGGCATTATGGTGCCGCATGTCCGCACCATGGAAGAGGCCAAATTCGCGCTCAAGTTCTCGCGCTTCGCGCCGGTCGGCTTGCGCGGCATTGATGGCGTCGAAGCCGCCGCCAAATACAGCCTCTTGCCCCAGGAAGATTACATCGCCTGGGCGCAGCGCGAGACCTTCGTTCTCTTCCAGGTGGAAGACAAGGAATCGCTGGACATCATTGACGAAACGGCGCGCATGCCCGGTCTGGATGGCTTCTTCTTCGGGCCGGCCGACATGTCGCAGTCCCTCGGCATCCCGCTGCAGTGGGGCAATCCGCTCCTGGCCGAGGCGCGCAAGACGGTCGCCGCGGCAGCCAAGAAGCACGGCAAATTCTGGGGCATGCCGGTGGGAGACGCCACGCGCGCCAAGCAATTGTACGACGAAGAGGGCGCGCAATTCTTCGCCTGCGGCGCGGCCATCATCATGGTCAAAGACGGCCTGCAAGCCATCCGCGACGACTTCGACAAAGTCATGGGCGCATAGGCGCGGCTTCATCAGACAGCGCAAAGAAAAAGGGCCGGCGGATCACCCTCCGCCGGCCCTGCGTATGATCGCGCCATCATCATACGTCTTCCACGAAGTTGGCCGGGTGATAGTCCAGGCCGGCGGCCAGATCCTCCGACTTATGCGCGCCCAGTTCGTTGTGATTGATCCACAGGCCCATCTTACGGCCGGCCGGCGCTCCCACGCATTTAACCCGCATGGTCTCGACGAGATGACGCGAGAGCGGCGTCCGATGGGCCGGTTCTTTATACGGGTTCAGGCGATCTACGCGCAAATCTATGGAACGCTCGGTGACATGCATCTCGCGCACCCAGGCGCCGTTGATCCCAAAGGCCTGCCGCCGGCCAACGTTGACGAAGAGATCGCCGTAGCGCCTTTGCATCAGCGCGACCGCGGTGCAGGCGCTGCCGGCGCCCCAGTCAGGATGGATGTAGCCGCCAATCTTGCGGTCTGCGCCGGCGTGGCCGTAATTCTCCGCTACCGCCCCGTAGTCCAGCTCCGTCATGCCGGCACAATTGCCGGCAGCGATGCGCTCATGTTCGGGAATCAGCATCAAGGCGAAACTGGCGCGCAGCGCGGCGATGGCGCGCTGCATACACTCGGCTTCGCCGGTGAGATCATAATAGTCGCACAGCAACGAGACGAAAAGCGCCTGGCGCGCGTCGCTCCATTCGGCGTCCGTGTTCATCACGCCAAAACCGCCAAAGGTCGGATAGCTCAAGAACGGCGCATCCCACACTTGCTGGAATAGCAATAGCGCATCCAGCGCGGCCAGTCCATACGCCAGGTAGCGCGCGCCCCCGCTGGCCCGATGCACCTGCCCCAACAGGTCGGCAGCCCAGCTCAGGGCCAGCGTGCTCTGCGGCGGTTGCCGGCTCTCCGCGTCGCGCCATGTCGGCGCGCGCGTCGAACAGGAGAAGAAGGTCTCGAAGTCGAACCATTCCTGGGTCGGCCAGACCGAATCTATGATGAAATCGGCGCAGCGCTGCGCCCCTTCGGCATAGCCGGCGTCGCCAGTCTCGTGCGCCAGGCGCGCCAGGAAACGGCCCGCCGCCGCCGAA
>CAIQJD010000659.1 GCA_903872005.1 uncultured bacterium
ATGCGCTCTCCAGCGATGCGCAACAGACCCTCCACGCCGGCGATCTGCCGCCGATGCGCGTCGAATTCGTGGAAGAGGCTTGGCCCAGCGGGCCGCTGGGCGCGAAGGGACTGTCGGACGCCACACCCCTGGCGACCGCGCCGGCGATCCTCAACGCCATCGCCCAGGCCGCCGGCCGGCGCATCCGCCATCTGCCAGCGACGTCGGCGCGCCTGACCCTGGGTGCGCCCCTGGCCGACACGCCGCTCACCTTGGTGAATGCGGCCGGCGTCGAGCAAGCCCGCCCTATCACCGCCGGCCCAACACCAGCGCCGGCCACGATCATCACCGTAAGCGTGCGCTATCAGGGCCGGCTGGCCTATCAGACTGGCCGGGCGACCGAAGCGGCCTACTTGCCCGCCGGCGCGCGCCTGGGCGATTTGCAGGCCCTCTTGTGGGAGCTGCATCCCGCGCTGCGCGAATATATGAGCCAGGCCGATGGCGCGCCCATCGGCAACGTGCATTGGTTTCTGGACGGCCGGGCGGCGTCCTTCGACGCCCCCTTGAGCGCCGGTGTGCGCGTGACGCTGCTGCCCCTGGCCGGCGGCGGCTGAGCGCCGGCCGCGCCGGCAGAGCAACACCATACTTAACCACAAAGGGAGTCCGCATCATGGCAGATTTGAGCATCGAGTTATGCGGCGTCAAGCTCGCCAGTCCTTTCATCGTCTCGTCTGGCCCGCTCTGTTACGGGGCCGCCGGCGTGCGACGCTGTCTGGAAGCCGGCGCTGCCGCCTGTATCACCAAGACGATCTCACGCAAGGCGGCCACCAACCCCACCCCCCACATGGTCAGCCTGAACCGGGGCGCGCTGCTGAACACCGAGAAGTGGGCTGACTTGAGCGGAGAGCAATGGATCGAGGTCGAGCTGCCACAACTGCGCGGCATCCCGGGCGTCGTCATCGCCAGCATGGGCCACACCGTGGCCGAAGTCGAAGTCCTGGCGCGCCCCATCGCAGCAGCCGGCGTGGCGATGATCGAAGTCGTCTCCTACCGCGCCGAGGATATGGCGCCCATGGTGGCCGCGGCCAAGCGCCTGACCGGCCTTCCCGTGCTTGCCAAGCTCGGTCCCACCTGGCCCGACCTGATGGGCGTCGTGGACGCTTGCATCGCGGCCGGCGCCGATGGCATTTCGGCCGCCGATTCCTGGGGGCCGGCCTTGCACATTGACATCGAGCAGGCGAAGCCGGCCCTGGGCGGCTACCTGGGCTACTCCTGGCTCTCCGGCGCAGCCATCCTGACCCTCACGCTACGCATCGTCGCCGACATCTGCCGGCGCCACCCCAATCTGCCGGTCGTCGCCACCGGTGGTGTCAGCGACGCCAAAGACGCGGTCGAGATGATGATGGGCGGCGCTGCCGCCATCGGCGTTCACACCGCGCCCCTGCTGCAAGGTCTCCCCTGGTTCAAGAAAGTCAATCAGGGTCTGGCCCGTTGGCTGGATCAGCACGGCCACGCCTCGCCGGCCGCCGTGCGCGGCCTGGCCCTGCCGGCCATCCGGGAGACGGAAGAGAGCGCGCCGCTCAATTTCCGCTACGAGCGCGAGAAATGCACGGACTGCATGCGCTGTGTGACGGTCTGCGCCTACGCGGCCCGCGATCTGACCAATGGCGTCATGCGCCTCGACCGCAGCCAGTGCCGATCCTGTGGTCTGTGCGTTTCTATCTGTCCGTCGGCCGCCCTGACCACCGTATAACATCCCCGCGCTGTGGGCGGCGCGTCCTGCCGCCCACAGCGCCGGCGCGCGGAAGCGCCACGCCGCCCGCAGCGCGAGTGTGTTTCACAATTTGGGGGACAAGCCATCGGGACTGTCGTAGTCTAGCCCCTTGGTGGGCGTGCTGGCGCCCGGCCAGACGCGCACAAGGCGCTGGATTACCGCGTGCCCGAAACTTGAAACACACCCCATGGACGCGAAAGACATGAAAGAGCGACAGTAGCAGCGTTGGTCGCCATCCATGAGACCACCTTTTCGCGCCATTCGCTGCTTTCGCGTGTTTCGTGTTCCAAAGACCGTCACGATAGTGGGGTTCGCCCAAAACTTGAAACGCGCACGCGGCCGGCCGAGAAGTTGCCGGAGTAACACATTTGTGCTATACTCAGCGCGATAGCCGGGGAGAATTGTCCACACGCGCATACCCTGAGAGGAGGAAACCCGATGGATCGAATCATTGCCTATTGCGGACTGGACTGTTCAGGTTGTGAGGCGTACCAGGCCACGCAAGCCAATGACGAGGCGGCCAAAGAGCGCATCGCGATCAAATGGCGTGTCGAGCATAACGCGCCAGAACTCACCGCTGCCGCCATCACATGCGACGGTTGCGTGACGCAGGCCGGCCGGCCTGGTTGCTATGGCCCCTTCTGTCCGATTCGGGCATGCGGAGTTGAACGCGCGGTCGTCAACTGCGGACATTGCGCGGACTACGCGACCTGCGAGAAACTGAATGGCTTCCTGGCGCATGTCCCGCCGGCGCGGGCCAATCTGGAAACTGTGCGCCAGAATCTCAGATGAGACGCACGCCGGGCCGGAACCGCTTCATGAGCCAATAGAGAATGCTAAAGATGCCGGCGGCCGCAAAGAGAAGCCAGTAGGGCGCTATGGGCACGACGTACCGAAAGATGCCGTGGGTCACGCCATGGATGAACGTGACCGAGCCGATCACCAGGTAGAGCGCGAACGACTTGCGCCAGGCCGGCAGCGCGGCCGCCATGCCGATCATTCCGAGAACCAGCTCGATAGCCTGCAGCCAACGCCAATTCGCCTGGCGCGGCATGTAGAGCGCGCGGATGTTGCCGAAGCCGATGCGCGCGTATTCCAGCGGATTCGAGAGAATGGTCAAAACGATGCCACTCGTGGAAAGCGTCTGACTATCTGAGATGGCGCTTGGGCCGGCCGGGTTGCCCACG
>CAIQJD010000660.1 GCA_903872005.1 uncultured bacterium
TCCCGATGCGCCGGTGCTGCCCCTCTCGGCGCGCACCGGCGATGGGCTGCCGGCCTGGCTCGATTGGCTGGGCGCGGGGCAGGCGGGCTGACATGCCGGCCGAAGCGCGCCTCATTTCCGTCGCCGGCGTGGTGCAGGGGGTCGGCTTTCGCCCCTTCGTCTACAACCTCGCCCGCCAGATGGGCCTGGCCGGCTGGGTGCTGAATCACTCCGGCGGCGTCGAGATTGAAGTCGAAGGGCCGGCCGACGCTCTGGCCGCCTTCGAGATCGCCCTGCGCCAGCAGGCGCCGCCCCTGGCGCGCATTGAGACGCTGACCAGCCGGCCGAGCGCCCCGCAGGGCTTCACCGCCTTCGAGATTCGCCATTCAGAGCGCCAGGAAGGGCGCTACCAGCTCATCTCGCCGGATGTGGCGACCTGTTCCGATTGCCAGCGCGAGCTGCTCGACCCGGCCAACCGGCGCTATCGTTACCCCTTCATCAATTGCACCAACTGCGGGCCGCGCTTCACCATCATCAGCGATATTCCCTACGACCGGCCCAACACGACGATGCGCGCCTTCCCCCTCTGTCCGGCCTGCCGGCGCGAATACGAAGACCCGGCCGACCGGCGCTTCCACGCCCAACCCAACGCCTGCCCGGTCTGCGGCCCGCACCTCTGGCTGAGCGACGCGGCCGGCCGGCCCCTGGCCGGCGACGCCGAGCGCGCCGACAATGAGGCCGTCCTGGCCGAGGCGCGCCGCCGGCTGCTGGCCGGCCAGATTGTGGCCGTCAAGGGGCTGGGCGGCTTCTTGCTGGCCTGCGACGCCGGCAATGACGAGGCCGTGCGCGCCCTGCGCCAGCGCAAGCGCCGGCCGCACAAGCCCTTCGCCATCATGGTCGCGACGCTGGAAGACGCCCGCCGGCTCTGCCATATCGCGCCGGCCGAGGAGGCGCTGCTGATCTCGGTCCAGCGCCCCATCGTCCTGCTCGAAGCGCGCCCCAACGCCGATCTGGCCGGCGCGGTCGCCCCCCACAGCCACGTCCTGGGCATCATGCTCCCTTACACGCCGCTGCACCACATCCTGCTGCGCGACGCCGGCCGGCCCCTGGTGATGACCAGCGGCAACCTGAGCGAGGAGCCGATTGCCAGCGACAACGCCGAAGCCCTGCGCCGGCTGGGCGGCCTGGCCGACGCCTTCCTGTTGCACAATCGCGATATTTACTCGCGCTACGACGATTCGGTCTGGCAGGTGACGCGCACAGCGGACGGCGGTCAGCTTTCAGCTTTCAGCGGTCAGCGATCAGCAGGCAGCGATCAGCAGGCAGCAGAGAGCGGGCGGCGGGCGGTGGGCGGCGTTCAGGCGGCCCGGACGCGCGAGATCGCGCAGCCGGCGCGGCGGGCGCGCGGCTATGCGCCCTTCCCGATCCGCCTGCCCTTCCCGGTCGCGCCGCTGTTGGCCGCCGGCGCCGACCTGAAGAACGCCTTCTGCCTGGCGCGCGACGACTACGCCTTCCTGAGCCAGCATATCGGCGACATGGAACACCTGGAAACATGGGAGCATTGGGAGGCGACCCTGGCGCTCTATCGCCGGCTCTTCCGCCTGGAGCCGGCGCGCGTCGCCTGCGATCTGCACCCCGACTATCTGAGCACGCGCGCCGCCGGCGCATTCGCCCAGCGCGCCGGCCTGCCGGCCCCCCTCCCCATCCAGCACCACCGCGCCCACATCGCCGCCTGCCTGGCCGACAATGGCTGGCCCCGCGACGCCGGCGCGGTCATCGGCGTGGCCCTGGATGGGACGGGCTACGGCGACGACGGCGCGATCTGGGGCGGCGAATGGCTCATCGGCGACTACGCCGGCCTGCGCCGCGCCGCGCACCTGGAGTATCTCCCTTTGCCCGGCGGCGACGCGGCCACGCGCCAGCCGGCGCGCCTCGCGGCCGGCTATCTCTACGCCAGCCTGGGCGCGGCGGCCGTGCCGGCCGGCCTCCTCCCCGATGCGCGGCAGGGACTCCTGTTCCAGCAGATCGAGCGCCGGCTGAACACGCCGCTGACCTCCTCGATGGGCCGGCTCTTCGACGCCGTCAGCGCCCTCCTGGGCATCTGCCGCGAGGTCAGCTACGAAGCGCAGGCCGCCATCGAGCTGGAGCAGAGCGCCGCGCCGGCCGACGCGTGGACCGGCTATCCCTTTGGCCTGGATCCGGCGCCCGATGGGACGCTGCTGGTGCGCCTGCGCCTCCTCCTGGCCGCCCTGTTAGAAGAGCAACGCCGTGGGGCGCCGGCGCCGACCCTGGCCGGGCGCTTTCATGTCACGGTCGCGCAGATCATCACGGCCGTATGCCGGCGGCTGCGCGCGGCCGGCGGCCCGACGACCGTCGCGTTGAGCGGCGGCGTCTTTCAGAATCGGCTCTTGACGCGCCTGACCGTGCCGTTGCTGGAAGAGGCCGGCTTCCGCGTTCTGTTGCACCAGCATGTCCCGACCAATGATGGCGGCATCGCCCTGGGCCAGGCAGTTCTGGCGCACACTTTGATCGCAGCGGAGAGGTGACGTATGTGTCTGGCAGTTCCCGTATTGGTGAAAGAAGTCCACGCCGACTTGACGGCGCGGATCGAGCTGCAGGGCGTCGA
>CAIQJD010000661.1 GCA_903872005.1 uncultured bacterium
CAACGCCTACGTGGACGACGGCAACGACGGCCGCGACACGTTCCAATGGTTGGCGACGCAGCCCTGGTGCAATGGCAAGGTGGGCATGTGGGGCCGCTCCTATGGTGGCCTGAGCCAATGGCAAGGCGCCCCCGACGCCGGGGCTCCGTTGACCTGCCTCGCGCCCCATGCCATTTGCGATGACTACTTCGACGATTATCATTATGTCAATGGCGCATTCCAGTTGGCCCTTTCGGTGATGGCCATGACCGTCTTCTGGACCAACGTAGCGTTTCTGCTCCACGATGGCGGCGCAATCTTCAACAATCGGCTCTTCCGGCACCTGCCCTTGATTGACATTGACGAGGAAGTCACCGGCCAGCGCATCGCCTTCTGGCGCGCGTGGCTGGAACACCCGACCTACGACAACTACTGGAAAGCCATCACCCATCGCGGGACGTACAACCGAATTGATGTACCCGTCTTCCAACAGGGCGGCTGGTATGATCCCTACTCCGGCGGCATCTTCCGCATGTGGAACGGCATGCGCCAGGAAGGCAAGAGCGAGAAGGCGCGCCAGAGCGCCAAAGTCCTCATGGGCCCCTGGACGCACAGCGAGCCGGTCAACAGTCGCGTCGGCGACATGGACTTTGGCGCGCCGGCGCACGTGGTCTTCCCCGAAGTCGAGCTGCCCTGGTACGACCACTGGCTCAAAGGGTTGGACACCGGCATCATGGACGAGCCGCCCATCAAGCTCTTCGTCATGGGCGAGAATCAGTGGCGCTATGAGCACGAATGGCCGTTGGCCCGCACGCGCTGGACGCCCTACTATCTGCATAGCGCCGGCCGCGCCAACACCACCTACGGCAACGGGACCCTCTCCCCAGAACCGCCGGCCGACGAACCGCCGGACCGTTTCGACTACGACCCTGAAGACCCCGTCCCCACCGTCGGCGGCGTTCACTCCCTGGGTTACATGGTGCAGAACTTCCCGGAGCCGATCATGGTCGGGCCGGTGGATCAGCGCTCCGTGGAACGCCGCGACGATATGCTGGTCTACGACACGCCGGCGCTGTCACGCGATGTCGAAATCACCGGCCCGCTGGAACTGGTGTTGTACGCCGAATCCTCGGCGCGCGATACCGACTTCACCGTCAGCCTGGTAGATGTCTATCCCAACGGCATCGCCATGCCCATCACCGAAGGCATCCTGCGCGGCCGCTATCGGCACGGCTTCGAGAAGATGGACCTGCTGCAACCCGGCGAGCCGGATGAGTTCCGCATCCGCATGTACCCCACCAGCAATGTCTTCAAGCGCGGCCATCGCATCCGTGTGCATATCTCCAGTAGCAACTTCCCGCACTTCAGCCGCAACCTGAACACCGGCGAAGATGTGGCGACCGGCACGCGCATAGAGATCGCCCACCAGACGATCTTGCACAGCAGTCGCTACCCATCCCATATTGTCATGCCGATCATCGAGCGAGGAGAATAACCCATGTTAGACATTCTGATCCGCAACGGTTGGGTCGCTGACGGGACCGGCAATCCGGCTTACCCGGCAGACGTCGCCATTCAGGGCGACCGCATCGTAGATGTGGGGCCGCTGCCCGGCGCTGAGGCCAAGCAAGTCATCGAAGCCCAGGGCAAGATCGTTTGCCCCGGCTTTGTGGACGCCCACAGCCACAGTGACTGGTCCGTTCACACGAACAAAGAGGCCCAAAGCACCATTCGCCAGGGCATCACCACGGAGATCGTCGGCAACTGCGGCTATAGCAGCGCGCCGGCCGTCGGCCCCGCCCGAGACTACATCGCCGCCCGCCAGGCGAACTTCGGCAACCGCGCGCCGCTCGCCTGGAAGACTTTCGCCGAATACCTGGACTACATTGCGCGCGCCGGCACGTCTACGAATCACGTCTGGTTCGTCGGCCACAATACGCTGCGCATGGCCGCCGG
>CAIQJD010000662.1 GCA_903872005.1 uncultured bacterium
CGATTTGCCCATCGAAGGGGGCCGCAGGCCGCAGGTATTGGCGAACGTCGTCCACAACAGCCCCGGCGGGCTATAGTTGGTGTAGTTGGGCGGCGTCGCGCCCGGCAACTGGCCGGCCGTCAGGTAACTCCAGGTGATCTGACCGCTATAGTCAGCGGCCTTGACGCCGATCAAATATTGGCCTTGCGCCAGGCCGGTAGAGTTCCAGGCCGCGCTCCACCGATCAATGGACGCGGTGCGCGCGCCGGCCGCCGCCAGGGTCCAGCTTTGCCCCGCATCATCCGGCTGCCCGTTGGCGTTCTTGTCATAGAAATAGTAGAACTCGACCGAGGCGATGGTGGAAGTGACGACGCCATTGGTGACCGTCATGGCGTCGCTCACTTGCGCCATCAAGGTCGTCGGATTGCAGCCGGCCGCTGAGACCGCATCCACAATCGGCGCGTGTATGATGCTGCCGCTGCTCAACGAGACGGGATCGCCAAACGGAACTGGTTTCGACGGATCGGCGACGTAAGGCACATCGCCCTGCAAGACCACATCTTTCTGCAGCGGGTTGTTCAGGCTGTTCGAAGTCGCGAAGGCGAACGTCAGGCGCGTCGACTCCGTGACGACCGGCCCGCCGAACGCGCTGGCATTGAGCATCCCCAATGGGATCTGATAGTCAATGATGTATTCTTCGCAGCCCGCGCCATAGTTCTTGATGGCGCGCGTCGTCCCGTAGTCCCAACGCGTCTCTTGGCTGCCGTTGGGCCAGCTCGTATCCGGCGTCAGCAAATCATGGTAGTTCAGCAGCCGGCTGGATGCCACATCCACGAAGGCTGTCGGGTTGTGGAAGAGTTGCTTGACGGTCGGATCGGAAGATGCATCCAGCCCCTGGCTCTTAGAAGTGGCCCAATAGCTGGTCAGCCGGTCAATGGCAGTAGCAGGCGAGCCGCTGGAGCCATGGAGCTGCACCGCGAAATCGCGGTAGCCGTCGCCATTGGTATCAATCAATACCGTCCACATGGCCGAGTTCCAGGGGTCCGAAGTAGCATACGCACCCGGATTGGGGCCGGTGGCATACGTGTTCGCGATCTGCTCCACCTTGAAGCGGTAGAAAATCACTTTGTTGACGGCGTCATATTCCCAGAATACGCTCGGCGACGCCTTGTCCGGCAAGCACGAAGAGACGTTCACGTAGTTCTGCGGCGCGGTGCCGCCATTGGAAGGGTCCTGCGTGCGCGGGTCGTTGAGCTTCCAGCCATCCAGCGTATAGGTGTGCCAGTTGGTCTCGCTGGGCCAGGCCACCGGCGCCCAGTGCGCCGCGCCGTTCGAGGTCGTGGGCGGATAAGGGTCGGGCAAGGGCGCCGGCAGGGGCGCGGCCAGGGCCGCCGAAGCCGCCGGCTGGGCGGCCGGCGCGACGGCGCGACTGATCAAATCGCGCGCCGGCTCCGCGTAGCTGGGCGTCCATAAGAACAGCGGGATGAGCGCCAGCAGACCGCCGGCCACCAGGAACATCGTGAGCAGACGTCGCATTTGCGCGCGATCATCCATGACTACGCCCCTCCATCGAAGACTCGAGAACAGACTACGCATCGCCCTGCGGCAACTGCAAATGGCATCCGTGCAAAACTAAATGCGCGAAGAATAGTGACCCAGAAGACCCCAACTTCACAGCATGTATTATATCAATACGAAACGGGATTGTCAATCAACCTCGTCTCCCAGGAACTGCAATACATCCTCCAATTTGCTGTCTGGCGCCTTGCGCTCCGCCGCGACTATTTGGCAAGGACTTCGCCCCTATGGTACAATAGTTTCGTCCCGCTTAGGTCGCATCATCAGGCCGGCGGCGAGGAGTTCCTACCATGACTGAAAAGATAGCCGTCTTCACGGCGTGGCCCTACGTGAACGGGAACCTGCATATCGGGCATCTGGCCGGCGCGTATGTGCCGGCCGACATCTTCGTGCGCTACCAGCGCCTGCGCGGCCGCGACGTCGCCATGATGTCCGGCAGCGATACCCACGGCACGCCCATCACCGTCCGCGCCGAAAAAGAGGGCGTCTCCCCACGCGACGTCGTGGATCGCTACCACAACGCCGATCTGCTGGCCTATCAGCGTATGGGCATCTCTTACGACCTGTACACCGAGACCGACACCGAGAATCACTGGCATGTCTCCCAGCAGATGTTCCTGCGCCTGCAAGAAAACGGCTACATCTACAAAGAAGTCATGCAGGCGTTCTATTGCGAGAGCTGCCGGCGCTTCCTGGCCGACCGCTATGTCGAGGGCACTTGCCCGCACTGTCACAGCACAGACGCGCGCGGCGACCAGTGCGACAACTGCGGCCACACCCTGGACGCCATCGAGCTGATTCAGCCGCGCTGCAAGACCTGCGGCGCGACGCCGGTCATCCGCGACACCGAACACTTCTTCCTCGATCTCGGCAAGCTCAACCCGGCCCTGTTGGCCTATCTGGAACATGACAAAGGCCATTGGCGACCCAATGTCATCAACTACTCATTGGCCCAGGCGCGCAGCGGCGAGCTGCGCGGCCGGCCGATCACCCGCGACATCGAATGGGGCATCACCATCCCGGTCCCCGGCTTCGAGCGCAAGC
>CAIQJD010000663.1 GCA_903872005.1 uncultured bacterium
GACTGGCCGGCATGATAGTGCACGGGACAGCCGAACCAGGCGGCGTCTTTGATGTTGCCGAAGGAAATCATCATGTCCCATTGAGCCGGCAATCCCTTTTCATGATCGCCGGGCAAAACGGTACGGGTCCAGTACTTCCATTCGAGTGTCGCCTGCGCCATGATCTCAGGGTCGAGCGTGAATTCGCGGAATGTCAGGCCACGCGAGTTGTAGCGCGGATCCAGGATCAAGTTCTTCGGGAGCGTGTTGAGCCGGATAGGCACGCGTGGGTGGTCGCCTTTCCAGAACGCCTGCCAGAGGGCAGCGCTCTCGCCATTGTGAGGCGCGTAATCACGATCTGTCCAGTCTGGCAGATCGAAGATGAAGTCGCCCCATGCGTTTTGCCGGCCTTGCATCTCACCCCTTCCCGCCGCTACCCGGCTGGGCCTTTCGCGCGTGAAAACCGCCTGCACCCGCTCATGCGGTCGTCTTACGACCGCACGAAGACATAGCGTGGCTGAATGTCCTTCAGCGCGACGGGCGCGCCGGCATCCAGGATAGACACGGAGCGCGCCTCGCCGGGAAGCAGATCAAAGTACTCATCAGACAGGCGCACGGTATCGTCCAGGCCAAAATGCACCCCGTGCGCGTAGACGTTGCTGGAGACGACGAACGAAGCCGGCGCCCCATCTCCGTGCGCTACGACGACCTTGAGCGTCGGGCGTTCGGTCTGCAAGTCTCGGAAGTCCGCGCCCCTCCAGGTGACCGGCGTAATCCCTGCGATGCCGTCGGCCCTGGCATAGAAGACGCCGGCCTGGACATCCAGCGCGCCGCGCCGCACGCCGGCGATGACCGCGGACCTGGTATTCGGCTCCACCATCACGCGCTGCACGGCCCGCTCGCGCCGGCGACCGTCCAGGGTCACATAGCCGCACTCCAGGTCGAACTCCAGACGCTCCCGCGTGTCGTTGGCGCAAAGGACGTTGATCACGCCGTCGCCCTGGCGCATGATGAGCCGTTTTGGCGCCAGGGCGCGTTTCACAAAGTAGTAGGAGATCTTGCGGGTCACATAATAGTCAATGATGCTCCAGCCGACCTCGCCCCAGCAGTCACAGTAGCTCCAAATCAGCGCGCCGTAGTTGTAGGGGACGCAACGCATCGCGTCGAGGGCGTAGCCCAGGGTCAGGCCCTGGAAGAGGCCGGCGTACAGCAGGTAGCCATCGAGGGAGAGCGCGTCAGGGTCGGCGTAGTGCTTCTGGATAGCCTCGCGCATGGTGCCCTTCTCGAAGGTATTGGTATGCATCTTCCAGATGGCGCTGTCGCGGTCTATCTCCTGGCTGCCGTAGTACTTGTACAGCGAAGACTTCTTCGTCGGGCCGACGCAGCCGAACTCCGACACGAACCGCGATTCAAGCCGGTCATACTCCTCGGGCGTGATGCGCTTGCTCATATCGGCGTTCATGAAACAGTGCCAGTGATGCCGGTCGCCGACCTCGGTGCTCTGCAGGTCGCCGACGCCGCCATAGGGCGAAGAATTCCAGTAGGGTATCTCCGGGCAGAGGGCGCGGATGATGCGCGGCATGCTCTCGTTATAGAGAAGCGTCCCTCCCGGCGAAGCCGGCTTCGTCTCGCCGGCCCAGTAGTGCCGGCCGTAGCCGCCGGCCATCAGGACCTGACACTCGTTGTTGCCGCACCACAAGACGACCGCCGGGTGATTGCGTAGCCGCCTGACCTGGTATTCGATCTCTTTCTCGGACTCGCGCCGGAACCATTCGATTTCATCGGGGTAGGCGGCGCAACTGAAATCGAAGTCCTGCCACAACATGATCCCGTAACGGTCGCAGCACTCGTAGAAGTAGTCGCGCTCGTAGGCGTTGACGCCATTCATGCGGAACATGTTGAAGTTGGCGCGCTGCGCCTCGCGCACCAGCAGCTCGTACTTGGCATCCGGTATGCGGCCGTAGACCGAGTCAGGGGTTTCCCAGTTGCCTCCCTTGCAGAACGTCGCGACGCCATTGATCTCGAAGACGAACATGCGGCCGCCGGCCGCGACCTTGTCCATATTGATCTTGACCGTGCGGATGCCGACATGGAGCCGACGGCGCTCGACAGCGCCGGCCGCCCCCCGCGCCCATACCTCGACGGCGTAAAGATTCTGCTCGCCCATGCCATTGGGCCACCACGCTTGCGGGTCGGCGATGCAGGCGTCGAAGGTGATGTAGTTCAGGCCAGAAGTCAAGAGGGCATCGCGCTCGGCGGCGTGGACGATGACGCCGGCGAAGCTGATCTCCACGCCGACGGTCGCATCCAGGGTATCAATCGGGTGCAGATTGTCAATCTCAGCCTCGACCCGCACGCAGGCCCTTTCCGCGCTGAGCCGGTCGGTCGTGAACTTGACGTCTCGGATGGCAAGCCCCTCGCACGCGGCCGGCACAGCATTGCCGGCGATGCCCTCTTCTTCAACGAGCCACTCGCCAGAAGCGGACCGGCCGGCAAGCGCGCCGTATGCTTCGATGCGGGCGCCGCCCATGATGCCACAACTGGCGATGCGTGGGTTCCAGTCCCAGCCGTAGACGTATTGGGGCTTCCGCAAGTAGACGCGACGGTAGTCGCCGCGCGGCCCACGCCCCCGCTTGAACTCGGCAGAAATGTGATCGCCGATCTTGGCCAGGTCCAGATTGTTGACATATTCCAGCCCCGAAGTCACGCGCACGACGAGAGTATTTGCGCCGGCGCGCAGCAGGTCGCGCACGTCCTGGCGGAAGGGATACATGGCCGAGGCGTGATGCCCCAGGTAACGTCCGTTCAGGAAGAGGTCAGCCTTGACGTCCAGCCCTTCGATGACCAGCTCGCTGTTCTGGGATGCCAGGAGTTCGGGGCCGGCGGTGAAGGTCTTTTTGAACCACCACGATTTGTTCTCGATCCATTCGGAGCGGATGTAATTGTCCGCCACGACCGGGTCTTCGATCAGGCCGGCCGCGATCAACGGGACGCGCACGTCACATGGGAGGGCCGGGACATCCATCCAGCCATCTTGCCGGCCGACGACCGCCGCGTAGTGGTCGCGGTCGAAGTAGATTTCCTCGTGCCGCAGTTGCCAGTCTTTGCTCAATTCACTCAGGTACATGGCATGACCTCCTCAGGCATTGATTGCCGCGTCGTTCCTTGGCTGCATGCAAGCCGGCGAATTTCGTCGTCAATGCGCTCCAGATCGAGGGGATAGGCCCCGAATTCCCTGGCGACCCGCACGATCTCGAAGATGTTGTCGAAAGGCGTGTCTCGGCCACACTGGTCGCCGGTGGAGAGGACGAAGCCGCCATTGGCGCCGGCCGCCCGAATGGCTTTCAGACTCTCGCGACGCACATCCGCGACGCTGCCGTACAGCATCACTTCCGTCGTATGCAAGTTGCCCATCAAGGCGACCCGGTCGCCGAAGTCGCGTTTCAACTGGGCCAGGTCGCAATCGCCCATAGGCGGAATCTCCAGCGGGTTGATGTAGCTGATGTCGGTTTCATTAGCGCACGCTTCAACCAGGTCACGCTCCAGGCCACAGGAGTGGATGCCAGAGATGATGCCGGCCTGTTTCGTCATCCTGGTGATCTTCTGGATGGTCGGCAAGGATAATTTGCGGAAGAGGGCCGGCGATTGCAGGGTGATCGAGCCGCTCCCGCCGGTGAGGATGGACTCGACGCCGGCGTCAATCGCCATTTCCGCCATCTGCATGCACATGCGGTCGTCCATCGCCGCCAATTCCTGGAAGAGATCGGGGTAATCGTAGTAGGCGTAGGTGATGCCCTCTGCGCCCATGAGATTGACATAGTTCTGCAGGCCGGGCGGCCAGATGCCGCAGCAGATCATGCCCAGCTCGCCGACCTCGCGCTTCTGTTGTTGGTAAAAGCTTGTATCGCAGCCGACCACCTCGGAGTAGAGATGGCGGATCTTCTTGAAGTCGGCCTTGAAGTCCTTCACCGGATATTCCATGATGACCGACGGATTGGAGCGGGGATAGAGGATCAAGGAAGTCAGATCGCCATCGGGGGTGCTGATCACTTCACGGCCGATCCACTTCTCCTCGTCCCGATGGATGATCGTGGTGGTGCTGTGGACTTCGCTCTTGTGCCGATAGATGAGCCGGCCGTTGTAGAGCCAGCCGTCAATGCCGAAGTAGCGGGCGGCGTTGATGTACGCCGTTTGCAGGGATGGATTGCGGTTGTACTCCACTTCCCAGGAAGGTTGGCCGGTGAGCCGGGTGGGGATCATGATGGAAATGTCCGGCGTGGCCGGCACGCGATCCGGCTGCCGGTTGCTCAACGCGGTCATGATACGCTCTCGGCCGGTCATCGTTTCCATGGTCGCGTCCTTTCGTGGCGGCAAGTATTCAGCCCTGTCGGACAGTTCCCCAGGCCACTTCGAGCATGGCCAGGATGTTGGCGAAGTTCGCCGAGTTGTCCAGTTCAGAGGTCGATCCGAGGAAATAGCCCGGCGATGCGATGCGGATCGCCTCCTGGCAAGCCTGCCGGACTTCATCGGGCGTCCCGAAACTCAACAATTGGCTCATGTCAATGCCGCCGGTGATGAAGAGCTGGTCGCCGTACTGCTCTTTCACCTGGCGCAAGTCCATGCCGGCGAGTGTCTCAACGGGATTGAGGCCGTCAATGCCGGCGTCCACCAGGTCGGGCATGATGTCCATCAGATAGCCATCCGAGTGGAAGAGGCATTTCACGCTGTGCTCATGCCAGGCGTCAGTCAGGCGCTTCAGATGCGGGAAGAAGTCGCGTCGGAGCCACGCGGGGGAGTGCATCAGAGCGCCCTTCATCGCGATGTCGCCGGCGACCATGGCGCAGGGCGTGAGAAGCCGGTCGGCGATGGCATGGATGAAGCGCACGGTGTTCTCGGTGTAGATGTCAATGTATTCGGAAATCATGGCCGGATCATCGGCGCAGAGGTAGGCGAAGAAGGTCCAGCCGAGATTCGCCCGGATCTCGTCCAGGCCGGTCTCCACCTCTTCCAGCACTACAGTGTCGTCGCCGATGTAGCTCTGAAGCTGGCGGAAGCGAGCTTTGTGCGCCTCGGCCTGGTCGCGCAGATGGGCGGCGCTTCTCTCTTGTTTCAGCCGGCCGATGGCGCGGCCGACCCACTGTCGTGCGCCGTCTTCGTCGTTGAAGGGCCGCCGGCGAATACCGCCGCCGCGATAGCGGTCATAGCGGAAGCGCACGAACCCGTCGTCATCCACCCATTCTCCCGCCGGCTTGGGGCCATAGTAGACGGCCCGGGTCATGTCTAGCATCCGGGCTGTGGCTCGGCATTTCGCCATGATACCTTCTTCTCCGAGAGGTGGGTGGACGCCAGAGAAGTGCTCGATGGCCGCGTCGTTCAGAAGCATGTCATAGATCGGCACGCGATCCGTTTCTTGCCGGCTCATGGTAGCTATAACGCGCTCGCGCTTGCTCATGGCGCTGTTCATTGGTTGGCGTCACTCCTCGTGCGGTAAGAGTCACACTGATACTTGACTAGAGCATTCGGTAGGGTTCTTCGACCCATTGCACGATATCGGCCAGGAAGTAGGCTGCCGGCTCGTCGTTTATCCAGCGCGTGTCTATGGCCAGCGCGATGGAGAGCGTCGGACGCATGGAGAGCACCCTGTCGCGCTTGATCGGCGCTGATCGGATGCGCCCAAGTCCCAGGGCTGCGACCTGGGGCGGCGTGACGGTGGGTATGAAAAGGTCGAGGCCGGCCCAGCCCATGTCTACGATGGCGAGGGCCGCTTCAGCCGGCTCCAGGGTGGTCGCCTCCTGACGCCGGCGCGCCACAGCGAGGGGGCCCAGGTGATCCGCGCCGCGCAGGTTGCAGCGCGCGCCGCGGGCGTTGATTACCGCGGCCGCCTCGGTGATCGGTCTCGAGCCGGCGGCGTCTGCCAGGGTGTTGATGGCAGGGTGTTCGAGGAGACGCCGGCCGACGATGCAGGCGAGCAAGTCCAGGATGGTTACGTTGGCATCCGGCGCGGCGGCGCGCAGTTGTTCCAGCCAGGTCAGCAGGGACGTTGCATCGGCATCGCGGATGAGGACGGCGACGCCGGCCGGCTGGCGCATGAGCGACGGCGCGGCCGGCGCGTTGCGCCGCGTTGCCAGGAAAGCCTGCACGTCGCGCTCGACGATCATACCCTGGGAGCCGGTCGGCGTCAGGCCGGCCAACGGCACGCCTTCGCGTTCGGCCAGGCCGCGGGCGCGGGGGCTGGCGGAGATGCGAGCGCCGCGAGCCGGCGGCAGAGGCGCGCGTTCGGCCGGCCGGGGGATGGGGGCCGGCGCGGCTGGGCGCGGCTCTGGCCGGGGCGCAGGGATTGCAGCGGCAAGGCGCACCGGCGCGGCTTCGCCCGGCGCGGCGATGATGGCGACGCGCGAGCGCACTTTCGCTTCGGCCTTTTCGGGCGTGAGGATCTGCTGCAGGACGCCGGTGGCCGGCGATTCGATCTCCAGGGTCGCCTTGTCGGTTTCTATGCTGAAGAGCGGCTCGCCCTTCGTCACCGGTTCGCCGACGCGTTTCAGCCACTTGACCAGCACGACGACGTCCATGGTCTGGCTGAGGGGCGGCACGATCACGTCAATTGGCATAGGGCTTCCCCATCACCGCGTGCACCGCCGCTACGACTCTCTCGACACTGGGGACGTAGTCGGCCTCCAGCTTCGGCGCAAAGGGCGGCGGCACATCCGGCGCGGAGACACGCTTGATGGGCGCGTCCAGCCAGGCGAAAGCCTCATCTGCTGCGATGGCAGCGATCTCGGCCGCCCAGCCGCCGGTCAGGTTGTCTTCTTCGACGATGACCAGCCGGCCGGTCTTTTGCACCGAGCTGAGGATGAGGTCTTTGTCGAGGGGGACGAGGGTGCGGGGGTCAATGACCTCCGCCTCAATGCCCTCCTGAGCCAGCTCCTCAGCCGCCGCCAGGGCGCGATAGAGGGTCAGGAGCTTGCCGACGATGGTGACATCGCGGCCGTCCCGGCGGATGATGCCCTTGCCGATGGGTACGAGGTACTCTTCATCGGGTACTTCGCCGGCCGAGCTGACGGCGCCGCGTTCGGAACGCGGCCCCTTAGAGCCATACAGCAGCTTGTGCTCGAAGACGATGACCGGGTTATCGTCGCGCACGGCGCTCTTGAGCAGCCCCTTCGCGTCGTAGGCCGTCGCCGGCGCGACGACCTTCAGACCAGGAATGTGCGTGAAGAAGGCTTCCAGGCTCTGGGCGTGCTGGGCGCCGCGCGCCGTCGCGCCGACCGGCGCGCGCATCACCAGCGGCACACTGACCTGCCCGCC
>CAIQJD010000664.1 GCA_903872005.1 uncultured bacterium
CGCCGGCGCGACAGGCTCCCTCTTCCCAAAGCGCGGCGCGACAGGCTGTCGCCCCGAAATCAATGCCCAGTCCTTTGAACATGCCGGCTCCTAATCACTTTTTCAGGTATGCGCCGGTGTCAACCTTCGGGCGCTCGTCTTGGCTTCTCGTCTCCGCCAACAAGGCCAGGAGCCGCTCTACCTCTGTCGTTATCTCATTGACTGGCGCCCCGCGCTTCATGCCGGTGCAGATCTTGTTGATGGACGTCCGAATCTGACTGCGCTTGCCCGGCTCAAGGCCGGAATTCAGGCAGCGCATCTCGGCGTGCAACAGGATCATGAAACCTCCCAGGGCCTTTTCCAACGTCTGATCAATCTCTTTTTCCAGCCGGCGGCACGCGGCTTCGTCTTTGCGCTGGAGCGCCTCGGTACCCTGACGCTTCATGCGCTCCAGGCTCTGCACCACCGAGCTGTCATTGATGATCCAGTCGTACTCGCGTATCGCGATCTCGGCCCAGACCAGACTCCATTCCAGCCGCCATTGCCAGTCTGGAGGTTGAGGGGAGCTGTCCTCTACGCCGTCGGTGCCCTCTTCCGGGGGAGCTTTGGGCTTGTCGCGGACCACTTGGGGGTCCACAAAGACGCGCTGGCGGCGGCCGGAGCCATCCTGGATAATGGCTTCAATGTCCAAACAGCCGCTCTCGTCGAGGCTGATGCTGACGTCCACGTGGGTCTCGGCCGGCAGGTGTTCGTTCTCCAGGTTGATGTCGGCCGCGCCGATCCATTGGGTGACGTCGCGCGGGTCAAATTCGCCCACCTCAGCATGGAAGATGGGGACGCGCACGGCGCGCTGGCTATCTTGAGCGGTGCGGAAAGGTTCAATGATCGGCTCCATGGTGGGGTATGGAGTGCCTTTGGGGACGATCACGATGTACGCTTCGGCGGCCGCCTGGATGCCGATGGGCTTGGGGGTCACGCGCCCCACATCGGCGCGACGGAAGATATAGCCGCAAGACGCGCATTTCTCGGCCCCCATCGGGTTGAGCTTGCCGCAGCCCGGGCAGAGCTTTTCGCTGGTCAGGGGCTTGCCGCACTTCTTGCACACTTTGGCATCGAGGGGGTTCTGTTCCTGGCAAATCTTGGGGTTGCCTTTTTCATCCTTGCCGACCTCATGCAGACAAATGATGCCGGGGATGCGGGCCGCCGCGATCGCCGCGCCCATGCCGACGCAGGCCATAGGGTCAATGTTGCGCATGATCTTGGCCGGCCCGAACTCGGCATCCAGAGTGCGCTGCACCAGGGGGATGCAGGTGGAGCCGCCCACCAGCAAGACGTGGTCAATCTGATCTTTCTCCACGCCGGCTTCACGCATGGCCTTGCGCACCAGCAGGATACTCTTCTTGATGCGATTGCGTACCGTATCCGGGCCAAAAGAAACGCCGCGCTCGTTGAATGTGCCGCTAATCTGCAGGTCCTTGCACCAGGCGCGCAGCAAGTCCTCGGGCACACCGCCGAAGGTGATCGGGTCGGCCGAGATCGGCAGATCCTCAAACTGTTGGCGGGTCAGCTCGATTTCCACGTCGCCCATCTCGCCGCCAGGCAGCGGGACGGCTGCTTCCATAACAAGAGACTGGGAGTGGTTTTCGCTGAGCCGAATTTTGGCCTTCTCGGCGGCTTTCTTGAGCAGCGCCAGGAAGCGGCCGTCGTTGGAGAGGTCTACTTGATACTCTTTCTTGACCTGCTTGAGGGCATAGTCCATGATAGCATGATCGAAGTCATCGCCCCCCAGCCACATATCCCCTTCGATAGCCATCTGGCTGAACACCTCGCCGGCGATGAAGATGACGGAGATATCGAAGGTGCCGCCGCCGAGGTCGTAGACCAGGATGGTCTGGGAGGCATCGGGGTCCTGATCCACGCCGTAGGCCAGGGCCGCAGCGGTCGGTTCGTCGAGGATCGTCTTGACGTGCAAGCCGGCCATCTCGCCGGCCTGGCGCGTGGCGATGCGCTGGCCCATAGAGAAGTAGGCCGGCACGGTGATGA
>CAIQJD010000665.1 GCA_903872005.1 uncultured bacterium
CACAAGGCCCGATGCTACGAGGAGCGCAACGGTGTCACCGTCTCGGCCCCCAGGCAACCCGTTCCATCATCCAGTCTTCATACGTCGTATCCAGATTGATCAGTCGAGCGACGCGGCCGTCGTCCAGGCGTTGCAGATAGACGCCCCATTGGCCGCCGCGATCCGACATATAGGCGATGGCGATGCCATCCGGCGACCAGGTCGGCATCCCTTCGCTGCTGTTGCTCTGGGTCAGCCGGCGCAGGCCGCTCCCGTCCGCGTTGACCAGGTAAATCTCCCAGTTGCCGTCGCGGTTGGACATGAAGATCAGGCGTTTGCCGTCTGGCGACCAGGCCGGGAAGCCGGCGCTGGGATCCTGCACGATGGCTTTCTTATTGGCGCCGGCCGAGGTGGCCGTCCACAGTCCGCAGGCATTGCCGCGCTCGTCGCAGCCCTTGTAGGCGATGAGGTCGCCGGCCGGCCCCCAGGCCGGCGTCTGCCCTTCCAGCACCGTGCGGAGATCGCTGGGGCCGTTCGACGCGCCCACGAAGAGCGTCCAGAGACGCTGGCTCATGCGGTTCGAGGTGAACAGAATCTGGCCGTCGTCGGGCGAGAAGGTGGCGTAGAGATCGTCCACATGGGAGGTCACTTGCGTCAGCGGCGGCGGGACCGCGCCGGTCAGATCGAGGCGATACAGCCCCAGCGTCTTGACGTTGCTGCGGGCGCGCACGATGAGCGCATTGCCGGCATGATTCACCTGGGGCTGATGCACGCCCAGGATCAGCTCGGCCTTGCCGGTCCCGTCGGCGTTGATGCGATAGAAGGCATACGCCTTCCGCACCGCGTCATTGATGGCGTAATAGAGCGTCCCTTGCAGGCCCAGGGCGCGCAGCGCTTCGGGCGCAGTATCGGGCGTCGCGCCGGCCGCCGGCGTCCCGATGCTGGCCGGCGCGCCGGTCGCGTCGGGCGGCAGGGTGGGCGGCGGGACATTGTTGGCGCAGTTGGCTTGCATCTGGTCGCGCCGGGCGGCCACGTTGGCGTCGGCGCGCAGTTGCAGCGCCTTCTCATACCAGTCGGCGGCTTCGCACCAGCGACCCGCCTCGCCCAGCATGCCGGCCAGCTCCACATGGGCGTTGTAATAGCGGTTGGCGACATCTTTGTAGGTTGGGCGCAGGGCGACCAGGTCGCCGAAGGCGCGCACGGCCGCTTCCCAGTCGGCGTCCCAGAAGCTCAGCGCGGCGCTGTAGCCGGCGGCCAGATCGCGCTCGGCTTTGAGCGACGCATCGGCCGGCTTCAGCTTGAGCGCCAAATCCAGATAGCGCAGCGCCTCCTCGAAGCGATCTTGCTCCACCAGGGCCAATCCTTCGCGCGAATAGCAGTTGAAGAGGAGCGTCTCCACCTGCGGGCGATTATAGTTGGGATCCTGGCGCAGCAATTGCTCGACCTTTGCCACGGCGTCCAGATAGGCGCCGCGCCCGTAGAGGGCTTCGGCTTCGGCCAGGAGCGCGGCTTTGGCGGCGGCGCTATCGGTCGGCGTCGGGACCGGCAGGGCCTCGGTCGGGGCCGGCTTCGGCGAGGCGGCCGGCGTGGGGACGAAGACCGCGACCGAAGTGGGCGTCGGCACGCTGCCCTGGCGCGCCCGCGCCTCGCGCAACTGCTCCCACGACTGTTGCAGGTCGGGCTGCATGCGGATGCTCTCTTCAAATTCGGCTTCCGCCAGCTCATATTCGGCGTCGTTCATGTGCGCGACGCCGAGGCGGTAGTGCTCCAACGCCTGGGCGCGCAGGTTCTCCTTGCGATCCTTGACGCCGTCCACATAGCCCAACACGCCGGCCAGGATGATCGTAGCCACGGCGCAAGCGAGGATGATGACGGTGATGCCGAGCCAGTTCCAGCGCCGCCCGGCTTCCGGCGGCGCGTAGCGTTGCGGGTCGCGCATGATGGGCCGCGCCGGGGACTTCTCGTCGCGTGGGTTGAGGCCCTGTCCGGGGAAACGTCTGTTACTTTGCATGATACCCTGTTGAGGCGCTTAGGGCAGGCTGGCCGGCCGATAGAGGCCGCGCCAGCGTTCCGACGAGCCGTCGGTTGCCAGCAGCGCGATTTCAATAGGCGCATTATAGGCCGGCTCGCCAGGACTGGCAAGCTGCCACTGCGCGCTCTCGCCGGCGGCCAGGGCCA
>CAIQJD010000666.1 GCA_903872005.1 uncultured bacterium
CCGGCGGCCAGCTCGGCCTCCGCCCAGCCGGCTTCGGGCGTCACGCCGGCGATATGATAGAGCGCCACTGCGCCGCTGGCGGCCATGGCCGCGCCCAGCGCCTTGAGGCGGTCTGCGGGATGCGCCGCCCAACCCAAATCCCGATGGCGGAAGAAGGGGCCGCCGTCGCCCACCTGCCGGCCGACCAGCGCGCCCAGCGCGCCCAGATCGGCTTCGGAACGGGGCGGGCAGCGCACTTCGACCAGGTGCGTGGGTCGCCGGCGCTCATCCAGGTGCAGCCCATAGCGCGCCGTCTTGCCGGTGAAGGCCGCGGCGAGGGCGCTGGGGCCGCCCTCGCGATTGGTGCGCGCCCCCAATACCGCATTGGCGAAGCTCACCGCCGACGATTCGCTCCAGGCCAGGTGATCGCCGGCCGCCGGCCGGTTGCCGGCCAGATAGGGCGTGCAGGTCAGGGTCAGGGTGATGCCCATGCGGGCGAACGCTTCCACGACCGCCAGTTGCGCCAGGGCGAAATCTTCGGGGATGCCCAGCTCGCGCCAGCGCGCCAGGTCCATGCCGGCCGGATTGAGTGTGGCCGGCGCGACGGCACGCGCGCCCTCGCCGGCCCAGGCGTTGAGGAACTCCAGGCCGGCCGCGCCCAGATTCTTGTAGCTGACGCCGGCGACCTGCACGCTCGTGACCGGGACCAGATCGGGCGCGCCGTAGATGCGCCCCAGCGCCACGACGATCTCCATAGCTTTGCGGCGCGCCGGCCCATCGGCGCCGGCCAGGGTCGCCGCCTCTTCGGCGGTCAGCCGCAGGGCGCTCATGCCTTGCCCCCGGCGAAGTAGTCGGCGCGGGTGAACGACTTGCCCGGACGCGGGCCGGCCGGCCCATCCCACGGAATGGTAGCGTCCAGGCCCAGCTTGGCCGTGCGGGTCTTCTGCCCCGGGACGTGCAGCGCCGACGGGTCCAGCGAGCTGGAGGGTTGGTCGCGCAAGATGACGAGATCGCGATTGGCCTGGAAGCGTGTGGCGATGGCCCACTCCACATCGGCCATGTCGTGGATGTTGATGTCGTCATCCACCACGACCACATGCTTGAGCGAGGTATGCCCGCGGAAGGCGGCGCGGATGGCGCGCCGGCCGTCTCTGGGCCGGCCCTTGCGGATTTGCACCACCGCGTGCAGCCAGGAGGCCCCGCCGGGCGTAATCAACACATCGCGACAGTCGCACACTTCGCTCACCGCCTGGAAGATGGTCGGCTCGCGCGGCATGCCCATCAACAACTTGTGCTCCGGCCCGCCGGGCAAGAGCGCCTGGTAGATCGGGTCGCGACGGTGGGTAATGCGGTCAATCTCCACCACCGGCTGCGAGCGCACCAAGTCAAACGCGCCGGTCAGGTCAATGAACGGGCCTTCGTCTACCATCTGGTGGGTGATGCGACCTTCCAGGATGATCTCGGATTCGGCCGGCGCTTCCAGGTCGAGGCCGATGCAACGGGTCAGGGGCGTGGGGGCCAGGGCGTGGGCCACTTCCAGCTCGTCCACACCAGCCGGCGTGGAGAGCGCGCCGGCAAGCTGCGCCGCCAACGGCGCGCCGATGCAGATGGCGACCGGCAAGTCGCCGGCGGCGCGTTGCCACGCCAGATGCGTGCCGCGCCCTTCGACCAGTCGGATGGCGCAGCGCCGGCGATCCAGGCGCATCAGCCGGTGGAAGGCCCAGTTGCGTCCCAATGCAGCGTCGCGCGTCACGGCGATGCCGGCGGTCACATACGCCCCGCC
>CAIQJD010000667.1 GCA_903872005.1 uncultured bacterium
CAACCATGCTGCCGTGGGCGCCGGCGCCGGCATCACCAGCGCCTCCATGCCGGTGCTGGTCATCGAGAACAAGAGCTATGGCAATCGCGCCTTCTGCCACGTCTTCGAGAGCGGCGCGCTGCAAGCTATCAAGTGGGGTTGGTACGATGACAAGGTCGCGACCCAATTGCACTGGATCACAGACGTCCTGACTCCCGTCCTGCATGCCGGCTTGCAGCGGATGGGCGGCATTGATGTGAAGAGCATCCTTGCCAAAGCGGTGCAGATGGGCGACGAGTGCCACAATCGCAGCATCGCGGCCAGCAGCCTCTTCTTCAAAGAATTCATGCCGCAACTGCTGCGTTGCGACTTGCCGCCGGAGCTGCTCCTGCCGGCCGTGGACTTCCTGGCTAAAGCCGATCACTTCTTCCTGCACGTCACGATGGGCGCGGCCAAAGCCATACTGGAGCCGGCCAAGAACGTCCCCTACAGCACGGTGGTCACGGCCATGGCGCGCAACGGCGTGGAGTTCGGCATCCAGGTGAGCGGACTGGGCGAGCAATGGTTCACCGCGCCGGCCGAAAACGTGGAAGGTCTCTTTTTCCGGGCCGAATGGGGGCCGCAGGACGCCGCCCCAGACCTGGGCGACAGCTCTATCACCGAGACGGTGGGCCTGGGCGGGTTGATTCAGGCCACCGCGCCCACGGTACAGCAGTACGTCAAGGGCACGCTTGCCGACGCCATCCGCAATACGAACGAGGCGCGCGAAATCTGTGTCGGCGTCAACCGCGAGCTGAAGCTGCCTAACATGGACTTCGAGGGCGCACCCATCGGCATTGATATCCGCAAGGTCATCCAGACCGGCATCCGCCCGATCCTGGACACCGGCATCACCAGCAAGGAAGCCGGCCTGATCGGCGCCGGCCAGGCGCGCGCCCCGCGCGCCTGCTTCGAGAAGGCGCTCAAAGCCTTCGCGGCCAAATACACGCACAGCTAACGACCCAACGGGAAACGTCATGGAACAGAGAGACATCCGTTCTGCCATCGAAGAAGCCAACCAGCAGACGCTACGCGTCCTGTTGGGCAGTCAGCCGGTCTGGACCGACGTCCTGCCGGCCATTGAGGCGCTGCCCAAGATGACGAAGCGCACGATCCTGCACGCCGGGCCGCCGATTGCCTGGGAGCGCATGTGCGAGGCGCAGCGCAACGGCGTCATCAACGGCATCCTGTACGAAGGGCTGGCCGGTTCGCGCGAAGAGGCGGCGCTCCTGGTCGAGAAGGGCGAAGCAACCATCGCGCCGTGCCACGACTATGGCGCGGTGGGCGGCATGGCCGGTATCACGACTGCCTCGATGCCCCTGGTGCAGGTGCGTAATGACGCCTTCGGGAACTTCGGCTACTCGCAGCTCTTCCAGGGGCCGGGCACGCAGGACTGGCGTCGAGGCGAGTACTCGGCCGCCGCGCTCAAGCAGTGGCGCTATCTGGAACAAGTCCTGGGGCCGGCGCTGCGAGCAGCGATCCGACTGCGCGGCGGCCTGGATGTGAAGAGCCTGATGGCGAAAGCGCTGCAAATGGGCGACGAATGCCATAACCGCAACATCGCCGGCAGCGCCGTGCTCATCCGCGAGATCACGCCCTATATGTTGCGCGCCGGCCTGTCCCAGGCGATGCTGCTCGACAGCATGGATTACCTGGCCCGCGCCGATCAATTCTCCCTCACCCTGGCCATGGCCGCGGCCAAAGCCACCGTCGAGCCGGCGAAGAACATCCCCTACAGCGCCATCGTCACCACGATGTGCCGCAACGGGGTTGACTTCGGCATCAAGGTCAGCGGCCTGGGCGAGGCGTGGTTCACCGCGCCGGCCAACCCGGTGCAGGGCCTCTTCTTCTCGGCGGAATGGACGGCGCAGGATGCCGCCCTGGACATGGGCGATAGCGCGATCATGGAGACCGTCGGGCTGGGCGGCTTCGTGCAGGCGACCGCGCCGGCGCTGCAGCAATTCGTGGGCGGCGCCTTCCGCCGCGCCCTGGCCCTGACGCGCGAGATGCGCGAGATCACCGTCGGGGTCAATCGCGATTACCAGTTGCCCAATCTGGACTTCGAGGGCGCGCCGACCGGCATAGACATCCGCAAGGTCGTGCAGACCGGCGTCACGCCGATCATTGACACCGCCATCGGCCACAAGGCCGGCGGCGTCATCGGCGCCGGCCAGGTGCGCGCCCCTCTCGGTTGCTTCAAGCAGGCGTTGGAGCAGTTCGGTCGGCGATATCTCCGGCCGGCCGCAGCCGAGGAGTCACGCCCATGATAGACGTGCATACGCACCCGTGCAGCTTCGGCGCGCGCGTTGTCTATGAGCATTTCCGTCAGACCGGCCAGATTCCAGCGGAGGCCCTGGCGCCTTTCTGGGAAGCCATCCGGCCGGCCGAGCGGGCTGTCGTGTTGGCGCTCTGGGCGCCACAGAGCGGCATCGAAATCAGCAACGAGTTCGTCGCGGCCGTCGTGCGCCAGGATCCGGCGCGGCTGGTGGGTTTCGCCAGCGTGGATCCGATGACGGAGGACGCCCTGCCGCGACTCGCCGGCGCCATCCACGATCTGGGGCTGCGCGGCGTGAAGCTGTCCCCGATCTACCAGCACTTCGCGCCGGATGATCCATGCCTCTGGCCGCTCTACGCCTGGATTCAGGAAGCGCGCCTGCCGATCATGTGGCACCAGGGCGCTACGTTCCTGGCCCCGACCGGGCCGCTGGAGGATGCCGCGCCGCGCCGGCTCGACAAAGTGGCATCGGCCTTCCCGGCGATCCCCATGGTCATCGCCCACTTCGGCTATCCCTGGGCGGAAGAGGTCGTGGTCATGTTGCGGAAGCATCGCAACCTGTACACCGACATTTCGGTACTCGCCAAGCGCCCCTGGTTCCTGTACAACGCGCTCATCGCCGCGCTGGAATATGGCGCGCAAGATAAG
>CAIQJD010000668.1 GCA_903872005.1 uncultured bacterium
ACGCCGGCGTAGCGCGCCGTCTGCATGTCGAAGTTGTACGTGTAGACGCCGGCCGATGTGGCGTCCACATACGTGCCCCGGAACGATTGCCCGTCGTTCGACCAGCCGACGAAGTAGCGGGCGGCGTAGGCGGCTTCCCAGCGCACGACGATGCGGTTGAAGGTCGTCCCGCTCCCCAGGTCCACGCGCCACCACTGCTCACCGAGAGTCGAGCTGATCTGCGACGACCAGCGCGTCCCCGTATTGCCATCGTTAGCGCGGTTGGCCGTGTAGCCAGAGCTTTCGATGGAGCTGGCCTCGGCCGGCCGGTTCAGGGCCAGGTTGCCGCTGCTGCCGCCGCCATTGCTGCTATCCTTGACGTAGCAGGCCTTGAGCGTCCCCTGGATGGGGTCGCCGAAGGTATTGTTGGTGCAGTCAATGCCGCCGCTGACGCCATTACGGTAGTAGAAGCGTCCGCTGGCGCCGTAGGCCACGTCCTTCGTGCCGCTGAAGTTGCAGCGCTGCCCCTCTTGCGAGCAGAAGGTGTAGCCGGTCGGGCCGCCGCTCCCCCCACCCCCACCGTTGCTGATGGTCTCCCACCAGAGAGCCACGTTAGCGTCGCCGCCAGCCTCGTAGTACTCGACTTTGAGGCTGTGGCTGCCGGCCGACAGGTCGCGCTCGGCGGTGTACTCCGTCGTGCCCTGATCCTTCCACTGGTCAATGATCAGATTGCCATCCACCCACAGGCGGATGCCGTCATCGCCGCGCAAGTGGAAGCGATAGCGGCCGGCGCTGAAGCTCCAGTTGCGCGTCCAGCGGGCCGAGAAGTTGTCATTGGGGACGCTCCCGTCGGGGCTGCCGCTGCGCCAGTTGAAGTCCACACTGTTGTCGTTGCGACAGAGCACCGTGCTGCCGCTCAGGTTGCGGTTGTTAAAGTACTCGCCGCGCCACTCGGTGATGTTGGGACAGGAACCGCCGCCATTGAAGCCGAGCTGCTCCATGATGGCCTGGGCGATGGCCTGAGCGAAGTCCGCCGGCCGGTCTCGAAGCAATGCCGCTTCGGTGCGATTGGAGATGAAGGCCATCTCAATCAGGGCCGAGGGGACGGTTGGCTCGCGGACGATGTAGTAGTCGCCGGCGCTGTCCTCGATGCCGCCATGGCGTCGCAAGACAAGGCCGACAGCCTGGTTGATCTTCTGGGCGAGACGCAGAGCAAGTTGGCGACTCACCTCGGCGTGCGGGTTGCTACCTCGCCAATTCGGTCCGATTGATGAATACCAGGCCTCGACACCCTCTCCACAACCCGGAGTCTCTTCGCCAACCGAGTTGGAGTGAATGCTAACGAGCAGGTTGGGTTGTTCCCGGTTGACGTAATTGATGCGTTCTGACCAGTCGGGATTGGTGTCAGAGTCACGTGTCATGCCCACGCGGATGCCGTTGCCCTGTAGGATCTGACGGACCCGCAGAGCGATGTCCAGGTTGCGATCCTTCTCTTTGTTGTCGGTAGGCACGCCGCAACGCTGAGCCACGGCCAGACTTGGAGCGCCGGGATCGCCGCCGCCGTGCCCTGGGTCCAAGATGACATAGGGCTGGGTTGATGATGCTGCAGCACCGTTGATCAGCGTGATGTCGGTTGCCGGCTCTTGCCCGTAGGCCGCGCCTGGCAGCGCTGCGATCAGGCTCACGAGAACGATCCCGCAGAGGAGCCAGTGCAGCATACTTCTCGACCGTTGGATGATGGTTACGTTTCGCATCGTGTATTCCTCCTTCACGAGATGCGAGCGCCAGAGGATTCTGGCATCTTCGGACACTCTCGCCATCTGGTGGCTCTCCGAGGGGATTCCCGACCCCTCACGAATGTTGTTGATAGCATAGCAGACGCGGCAGGAGGGATTATGACTGGGGGGGGACGGCCGGCTGACAGAAGGCCGACGGGCGCGGGGCGCCGGCGAGAAAGCTGACATTCTGGGGAGAGACGATGTGAAGATGGACTTGAGATGCCACAGGGGCGCCGGCCGGTTGGAGATGGCGCGGCTCCAGGGTTTTGCACACTTCCGAGCAAACGAAGCGCCGTGGGGTGTGCGGGGGGGG
>CAIQJD010000669.1 GCA_903872005.1 uncultured bacterium
CATCTTGGGCATCTGCAAATCGAGCAGGAGGAGGTCCGGCTTCTCATCCAGCGCCTTTTGCAGCGCCTCCGCGCCATCGCGCGCCTCGATCCATTGGAAGCCATTGGGGATGAGGATGGCATCCACGATGAAGCGCACGTTGTCGCGATGATCATCCGCTACCAGGATACGCTCGCGGCTGTTCTCCATGGATCAACCTTCCCGCGCCGGCGCGGCCATCACTGGGCGCGGCGCGCTCGCTTGAAACGTAACTTCCAGACGGCGACGACGGCTTCCATAAAGACGCGACGCGACATCTTCGACGCACCCTGGACGCGATCCACGAACAAGATCGGGATCTCGCGCACGCGGAAGCCGCGCAGCAAAGCCCGATAGGTCATCTCAATCTGGAAGGCGTAGCCGCTCGTTTCAATAGCATTGAGGTCCAGGGTTTCCAGGACTTGCCGGCGGAAGCACTTAAAGCCGCCGGTCAGGTCACGGACGCGCACGCCCAGGATGGTGCGGGCGTAAAGGCTGCCGCCCTGGCTCATCCACCGGCGCGTCAGGGGCCAGTTCTGCACGCCGCCGCCGGCGACATAGCGCGACCCCAACACCAGGTCGGCGTCGCGGCTGGCCTCGACGAAACGGGGCAGCGCCTTCGGGTCGTGAGAGAAATCGGCATCCATCTCGAAGATCAGCTCGGCCCCGAAGTCCAATGCCCAGCGGAAGCCGGCGATGTAGGCGCGCCCCAGGCCGGCCTTGCCCGGCCGGTGCATCACATGCACGCGCGGCTCGGCGGCCGCCAGCGCATCGGCGATCTGGCCGGTGCCGTCGGGCGAGTTGTCGTCCACGACGAGGACATGGAACGCGTCCCCTTGCGCCAGAATCTGGGGGACGATTGCCGCAAGGTTCTCGGCTTCATTATACGTCGGGACGATCACGACATAAGACATACCCTGCTCCCGGCCGGCGCGCTCCCGCGTTGGATGATCGTATGATAGCACAATTCGGGCGCGGCGTCCAGTCTTATGGCAAGCCCGGCCCGATTCGCCCGCCGCCCCGATTTGTGCTATACTACGCCCCACTCTGCCGGCGCCCGACGATGGAAGCGCTCCACGTCCAGGCGGCCGGCTTTTTTGCACCCGGCGCGCTCCGGCGCGCCCAGAAGGGAAACTGTTTGATGGAAGATGTCTACGAGCGCCTGGCGCGCCACCTGGATAACCTGCCGGCCGGCTTCCCCCGCACCGCCAGCGGCGTCGAGATGCGGATTCTGCGCCGGCTCTTCACGCCCGAACAGGCCGAGCTGACGCTGCACCTGACCCTGCTGGGCGAAGAGGCGCGCGTCGTCGCCTATCGCGCCGGCATCCCGGTAGCCGAGGCCGCCCGCCGGTTGGAAGAGATGGATCGCGCCGGCCTGATCTACAGCGCGCAGGCCGCCGGCAAGCCGGTCGAATACTCGGCGACGCAATTCGCCGTCGGCTTCTGGGAGGGCCAGGTGAACCGGCTGACGCCGGAGCTGGTGCGCGATTTTCAGGAGTACGCCTCGGAATATTTCAACTACGATTTGTGGAAACGCTCCCCGCAGCTCCGCACCATCCCCGTGGGCCAGAGCGTAGACGCGCAGACCGAGATCATGGGCTATGAGCGCGCCGAAGAGATCGTGCGCGGCCAGACCAACTTCGCCGTCGCCAACTGCATCTGCCGGCAAGAGATGCGCGTCGCCGGCCACGGCTGCGCCAAGCCGGAAGAGACCTGCATGGCCTTTGGCATGGCCGCCGACCATTACGTCCGCACCGGCCGCGGCCGCGCCATTAGCCGGGAAGACGCCCTCAACATCTTGCGCGAAGCCGAGCGGGTCGGGTTGGTCCTGCAACCGACCAGCGAC
>CAIQJD010000670.1 GCA_903872005.1 uncultured bacterium
CGAGCAACTGCTCGCGCGTCAAATCTTCTGGTGGACGGTTCACATCCATGGCGTTCCCACTCCTCTCTGCCCACAGCGTATCGGCCGGCCGATACTATACCCCAGGCGCGCCCAGAGAGCAAGCCAACACCCTCCGTATCGCGGCCGGCGCGCCCTCGGTTTGCCTCGCGCCGGCAAGTTGACAGGACAAACGTTGTATGCGATATTCGGCTCTGGGCTATATGAGAAGGAGCGAGAGGCTGGATATGACCGTACGCATCGTAACGGATAGTGGCTGTGACGTCCCGCCGCATGTTGCGGCCGAGCTGCAAGAAGCCGGCGTGGTGAGTGTCCCGATCCTCTTTCGCTTCGGTCGGGAACAGTGGATTGACCGCAATATGCCGATGTCGGAGTTTCTGGCGCGAGCCGCGCTCACGTCGCCACAAACGGCCGCTCCCTCGCCCGGCGACTTCGCCGCGGCCTTTCGCCCCTGGGTCGCCGCCGGCGACCAGGTGGTCTGCATCGCCCTCACTGCCAAGCACAGCGGGACGTATGAATCGGCGGTAGTGGCAAGCCGGCAATTCGCGCCCGGCCAGGTGACGGTGGTGGACTCTCAGTCGCTCTCCGTCGGCGAGGGCGCGCTCGTGGCGGCTGCAGCGCGCGCTGCCCGACAAGGCGCCAGCGTCGCGGACATCGTCGCCCTGATCAGCGATCTTCAGCGCCGCCTACATCTCTTCATCACGCTGGATACGGTGGATTTCCTGGTGCGGGGCGGCCGCGCCAGCCGGCTGACCGGCATCATGGCCGGCTTGCTGAAGATCCGCCCCATGCTCACGATGCCCGGCGGCGAGTTAACCCTCATTGGCCGGCCGCGCGGCCGGCAGCAGGCGAAACAAGAACTGCTCAAGCTGGCACAGAGCCATTTCCCCGCCGAACTGGTCTGGGTCGGTCACATTGCCTGTGCGGAGGAGGGCGACGCATTGGCCGACGAACTGACGCGCCTGACCGGCTATCCGCGCCAGGACCTCGCGCCGGTGGAAACCGGCATGGTGCTTGCCGCTCATGGAGGCCCAGGCACGCTGGGGATCCTTGTCATCTCGAAATAGCCGGCCCGCCCTGATAGCGCCTCGACTCGGCCGCAAAGGGTGCAGCAACAACGGAGTGTGTGGCATCTATGCCACGGTGCGGCTCAAACGAAGCGCAACCAGGATCAGATGGTTGCGCGCGCTTATTTTCGCGCACATTCTGGATCCGGGCTGGAAGTCCACACACCCAAGCGATCCAGGGTCGCACGCACCGTCTCCCGCTGACTCGCTCCGACGTCAGACCAAGCTCGAAGCTGACTTCAGCTACCAATGCCAGCGTCCACACGCTGGTCTCCTTGCCAAACTTGCGCGGGCTTTCGTGCAATAGCGCCCGCAACTGCTCGTCTTGCTCCGCGCCAAAGGCTTGTCGCGGGGTGTGGGGACGGTTGGAACCTTTCCGTAACGCTTCTACGCCACGCCGGTTGAATGCGTTGATTGCATCAGTCACCGTGTCGGCATCGCAGCCCAGGTCTGCTGCAATGTACGAGGCCAATTTGCCGCGGCTACTTGCAAGCACGATTTGGCTGCGCCGTAGCGTGAATGCCTGTGAGGAGCGCGGGCCCGCTTCGGCGGCTTCCCGTCCTTCTTTGTTCAGTGTGTATACAAATATTGGCTTTCTCATGGACTCAATCAACCACACCGCTTCATAACCCTGAAGACACACCAGGCTACCACGCACCTGAAACTTGAAACGCGCCCGGCTGATCTACGCGCGCTTGACGCCGGCGGCTCTGAATGCTATGATGATGACGTTACATGTATACTCATGCATACAGGTTCGCCAGATGAAAGGCCCCCTCACATGACGGATGCCAGCGCACACGTCCACATGCGGCCGATCAACAAAGATGTGCCCATCCCCTACTACTATCAAATCGCGCAGCGGCTGCGCGAGCTGATTGACGGAGCGGCCGGCTCCTCCGATATAGCGCTGCCCTCCGAAGCGGAACTTTGCGCGACCTTCGACGTCACGCGCGGCACCGCACGCCATGCCCTGGAGCTACTGGAGCGGGAGGGGTTGATTTATCGCGAAAAGGGGCGTGGCTCCTTCGTCCGCCGCCGGCGCGTACAGGTCGAATTGACTAAGCTGGTCTCTACGACCGAGGACATGCTGGCGCGAGGCTGGACGCCCAGCACGCGCCTGCTGCATATCGCGGCCGTCTCATCTACAGCGCACGCGCAGCGCCGGCTGGGCCTGACCGACGGCCAGCCGGTCTGGGAGATCGTGCGCCTGCGCCTGGCGAATGGGGAACCAATTAGCTTACAGACCGGCTACGTCCCAGTGAGCCGCACGCCGGCACTGGATAGCTTCGATCTGACTCGCTCGCTGTACTACATTCTGAAGAACCACTACAACATCGAGCTGCGCTCGGCCGAGCAGACCATCCGGGCGCGCGGCGCCACTGCCGACGAGGCTGCCTTGCTGGAAATCGCCGAGCACGACCCGGTATTCGAAGTCATTCGCACGAGCTACGACCAGAACCAAACGCCGGCCGAACACCTGGACTCCGTCTGGCGCGGCGACCGCTACGATTTTCAGGTGCGCCTGGCAGCCAGTTAGCCGGCCGTTGCCTTGCCGGCGCAGCCATAGAGGCGCATCAGCCGGATGATCTCCACTTTCATGAGAGCCATGCCGCGACGGATGACATCGGTCTCGTCGCGCGAGCCGACGAAGGGGTGGATATTGGAAGCCGCTTGAGCCATCGGCAGGGCCTGACGTAGACCTTCCAGAAAGGTCGCCTTCAGGCGCGTCCCCACGTTGAACTTGGCGACGCCACCGCGGATCGCCGGCGAAATCGCCTCTGCCGGAAAGCCCGACCCACCATGCAAGACCAACGGGGTCTGGGCCGCCGCCCCAATCGCCGCCAGGAGATCCACGTC
>CAIQJD010000671.1 GCA_903872005.1 uncultured bacterium
ACCGTGACCTTGATCTGGCCGGGATATTCCAGGCTCTCTTCGACCTTGCCGGCGATCTCTTTGCTCAGTTGAATGGCCGCCAGGTCGTCAATCTCTTCGGGCTTGACGATGATGCGGATTTCGCGGCCGGCCTGGATGGCGTAGGATTGCGCCACGCCGCCGAAGGAGTTCGCCAGCGTTTCCAGGGCCTTGATGCGCTTGATGTAGTTCTCCAACGACTCGCGCCGCGCCCCCGGCCGCGCGCCCGAGATGGCGTCGGCGGCGCTGACCAGCACCGCTTCCAGGGTCTCGGTCTCGATTTCACCGTGGTGCGCGCCGATGCAGTTGACGATCTTGGGCGTGATGCCGGCGCGCCGCGCCAGGTCCGCGCCGATGGCGGCATGCGGCCCATCCACCTGATGGTTGACCGCTTTGCCGATGTCGTGCAGCAGGCCGCCCTGCTTGGACAGGGGGATGTCGGCCCCCAGCTCGCCGGCCATCATGCCGGCCAGATAAGCCGTCTCCAGCGAATGGTTCAGGCAGTTCTGGCCGTAGCTGGTGCGGTATTTCAATTGGCCCACCAGACGGATCAGGTCGGGGGGCAGGCCATGCACGCCGGCTTCATAAGCGGCGCGCTCGCCCTCTTCGCGGATGTCGGCGTCCACCTCATCCGAGGTGTTCTTGACGATCTTCTCAATGCGGCTGGGGTGGATGCGCCCATCCAGCACCAGCTTGCTCAACACCCGCCGCGCCACCTCGCGCCGCACCGGGTCAAAGCTGGAGATGGTGACCGCTTCGGGAGTGTCGTCCACCACCAGGTCTACGCCGGTGGCGACTTCCAGGGCGCGGATGTTGCGCCCGCCGCGCCCGATGATGCGCCCCTTCATCTCATCGTTGGGCAGCGGCACGGTGGAGACGGTCGTCTCGGCCACCTGGTCGGCGGCGCAGCGCTGGATCGCCAGGGTGATGATCTCACGCGCCTTGCGGTCGGCCTGGGTCTTGGTCTCGCTTTCCACTTCGCGGATGATGTGGGCCATGTCCTGACGCGCGGTCTGCTCGACGGTTTGCAGCAGGATCTGCTTGGCCTCTTCGGAGGAGAGGTTGGCGATGCGTTCGAGTTCCTGCAGTCGCTTGGTTTCGATCTCCTCCATGTCGTTTTGCTTCTTGTCCATGATGCTCTGGCGCTGGTTGAGCTTCTTCTCGCGCCGGTCAATCTGGTCCAGCTTGCGGTCGAGGTTCTCGATGCGGGCTTGCAGCCGGCCTTCTTGCTTCTCCAGCTCGACGCGTTTGCGCGCCGCTTCTTGCTCCAACTCGTCGCGCATCCGCACGGCGTCGTCTTTGGCCGCCAGGATGATCTCCTTCGCTTGCGATTCGGCTTCGCTGACCATCTGCTCCATGCGTACTCTGGCTGACTGGAGCTTCGATTCAGTGAGATACCGATTGACGAAGAAGCCGGCGAGGAAGGCGACCACGGCGGCGAAGAACAGTACCAGGAGGCCTATCCAAGGGTTGCCATACATGCTACGTATTCTCTCCTTCCGTCTGCGTTTCCAATGACATTTCCAATTCCAATTCACGCGCTTGGCATAACTGTTCCACAACCGGCGCGATATCTGCGTAGGCGAAGCCGCGCCGCAACAGGAAGGCGCTCAACTTGCGCTTGAATGATAGCGCATCGGCGTTGACCAGCCGGCGCGCCCGCGTGGCGGCCAGCGCCATGATGCTCTCTGCGGCGTCGGTCTGGCCCTCGGCGAGGATTTCCTCGATGAGCGCCAACGGGATGCCTTTGAGCCGCAGCTCGCGCCGCAGCGCGTAAGCGCCGCGCGGGTTAAACGTCTGGCGGTTTTCCACCCACCAGCGGGTGAAGGCCCGGTCGTCCACGTAGCCGGCCTGGCGCAGGCGTTCCATGATCGTTGCGCCGGCGGCCGCGTCGGCCCCTTTCTCGCGCAAGAAGCGCTCCACTTCCGCTGCGCTGCGCGGCCGATAGGCCAGGAAGTTGATCGCCTTATCGTACCACAGTTGTTGCTCGCCCAGTCCTTGCAGGCGCGCCAGGTCGGCCGCTTCCAGGTGTTGCCCGATCTTCAAACGGGCGGCTTCTAGCGCCGGCAGGGCCAGGACATACTCCCCATCCAGGTAGAGGTTGACCCGATCCTGATTGCGCTTCTGGAAGCGCAGCGCCGTAATGCGCCCGCCGGCCGGCAATGGCTTCGTTTCGCTCATGCGCCTGCGCTCTCTCGTTTTCCCTTGCCGGCCAACAACAAAAAGCCGCAGCAAGGGATGCTGCAGCTATCGCTGGACGATCTTCGGATGGCGTCTGTGCTTCGTTGGGGCCGATGTCTCTCAGTGGCGCTGCGCTCAAGCTACGCTTGCGCCAGAACTGGAATCAGAGGGCGCGACGATCAACCGGCGCCGGCCGGCGGCGACCACGCTGCGGCGCATAGCCCGCGTGGCGCCGGCCGCCTGGGCGGTCGGTTGAAAGGGCGCTCTGCCATTGCCGGCGGCCGAAGAGCGACCCGTCCGGAACGCCCAAACCACAGGGCGATTCCTACGAGCCAGAGGAGGCTCTCCTGCACGTTACGCAACCAGTCCTGTACCATCATGGGAGAGAGGACATTCCCTACACGACAGATTATCCGTGAAGCGCCGTTATCAGGCCGCCAGGAGGAGACTCACATCTCCACGCGGCCCCGTCGCTCCTGTGTTCATCCAGCCGATGCGCTGCTGGCGCACCTGACCGGCGCCCTGATGGCGCGGCCGGCGCGCGTTCATCCTTCGTTCGTGACCTGTGTGGCAATCGTTGCCCGGACTCGTCCCTCAATCTGCTGACATACGACGGGGTTGGTACGCAGAAACTGCTTGGCGTTCTCGCGCCCTTGGCCCAGGCGCGTCTCCTGGTACGAGA
>CAIQJD010000672.1 GCA_903872005.1 uncultured bacterium
ATTCGCGCGGCGCATCCTCTTCGCCAATACGCCCGGCCCGACCAGCTCCGATTTTCCGACGCTCCCCTTCCGCCGGCTGGCCCGGCCAATGCACCCCTGGGACGATTTCGAGTGGCAGCCGTAGGGGATGGGCGCGCCGCGTCACATTTGTTATCATTTGTTATAATTTGCCATAGAAAGTATTGACATCCGGGCGAACCTGTGCTATACTGAGTTCGACCTGAGATGGAGGGAACGCGCCGGTGGACGATCTACTCACCGTCCGACAACTGCAGGAGCTGCTGCGGGTAGACCGCATCACCATTTATCGCATGTTGGATGACGGCCGGCTGACCGGTTTCAAGGTGGGCAGCCAGTGGCGCTTCTCGCGCCGGCAGATCGAAGAGTGGCTGCGCCAGCAGGCCGCCCCGCCGGCCGAGCCGGCCCCCGCCGCGCCGCCCCAGCCGGCATGGAACCCCTCGGTCCTTCCCATCGGCTGTTACGAATTGGTGCAGGCCGTCTTCGCCGAAAGCATGGACATCGCCTGCGTGGCTACCGATTCGGACGGCGAACCGATCAGCGAAGTCAGCAACGGCTGCGAGTTCTGCCGGCTGATCCTGGAGCGCCCCGAAGGGCGCCGGCGCTGTATGCAGACCTGGAAGCAGGCGGCCACGCAACCGATGCAGACCTGCCACGCCGGCCTTGCGGTGGCCGGCGCGCCGGCCAACTTCTCCGAGAACCTGAATGGCTGCGTCATCGCCTGCCAGTTCACCTGTGGCGACCCCTGGGAGCCGGATGTGGCCGCGCTGGCGCGCGAGCTGGGCGGCACAGCCGAGACCTGGCGCGCCGCGGCCCCAAGCGTGCATGCGCTGGCCGAGACGAATTGCGGCCGGCTGCCGCGGCTCTTGGGCCGGCTGGCCGGCGCCTTCTGTGAGATGGGCCAAGAACGTTCTGCGCTGCTGGGACGCCTGCGGCGCATTGCCGAGATGACCGCGTTCGAGTGACATCCGTAGCCTATCCGAGAGTGTAGAGGAGAGAGGAATCGCGTGATGGAAGAGCAAAAGAAGAAGCTGTCAATGATCGTGATGAGCGGCGATATGGACAAGGTCTTTGGGGCGTTCACCATTGCCTCTGGGGCCGCGGCCATGGGTATGGACGTGACCATGTTCTTCACCTTCTGGGGCATCAAGGCGATCCAGAAGGGCAATTTGACCGGCAGCAGCCTCTTCGGCAAGATGCTGGGCATCATGAATCGCGGCGGCGTGGACGCCATCGGCCCCTCGCGGCTGAACATGGGCGGCCTGGGCCGCTGGTTGTTCAAGAAGATGATGCGCGATAAGGGCGTGGCCTCGCTGAAGGTGCTGCGCGATGCGTGCCTGGAAATGGACGTCAAGATGCTGGCCTGCCAGATGAGTATGGACGTCATGGAAATCCGCGAAGAAGATTTGATTCCCGAAGCGAAGGCCGGCGTGGGCGTGGCCGTCTTCCTGGCCGAAGCCGCCGAATCGCAGACGACGCTGTTCATCTAGCGTTCGGCGTCGTATCGCCCCTTGTGGGCGTCCTGGGCCAGCAGCCAGACGCGCACAAGGCGCTACAAGATTGATCACGAGCACGACTACTGTATAACCATCATGATAGTAAAGGAGACTGTCCCATGTCTGATGCGATCAAGTCCGACAAAGAGTTGAACCTGCAAGGTCTGTTGTGCCCCCTGCCGGTGGTGAAGATCAGCAAGGCGATCGGCGAGGTGCCGGTGGGCGGCGTGCTGGAAGCCACGGCCACCGATCCGGGCGTGATGGCCGACATCCCGGCCTGGAGCAAGAGCACCGGCCATGAAGTCGTCAAGATGCAGAAAGAAGGCAAGATCATTCGCTTCTGGGTCAAGCGGCTCAAGTGAGCCGGCCGGCCGGCCGCACGGAGGAAACGCGCACATGGATGATCCGCTCTTGCAGTTTGCCAAGTTCGAGCTGCAAATCGTGGCTCTGAGCATTTTTGGGCTGCTGTACGCCTTCAAAGTCTATCAACTCTTGCGGCTGACGTGGCCCAAAGAGGTTGCGCCGCGGCGCGGCCAGGAAGAGCTGGGCGTCCTGTATTCCTTTGCCTGGCTGATCTTTCCCTGGGCCATGAGCAGCACGACGCAACACTGGGGGCGTTGGCTGGAGTTCGCCATCTATCACTTGGGCGCCGGCGCGGCGATTCTGGGCACCTTCACGATTCCCTTCGCGCCGGCGATCATGACCCGGCCGGTCAGCCTGACCATGGCCGTCCTGACGGCCGGCGCGCTGGTGGTCGGGTTCATCAAGCTCTGGCGGCGCATCCGCATGCCCGAGCTGCGCATCATCAGCACGCCGGATGACTACTTCTCCCTGGCGGCGGTGCAGGTCTTCTTCTTCGCCACCGTCATGGCCCTGGTCACCGAGGCGCGCGGCTGGATGCTGGCCTACTTCTTCATCACGGCGGCCTTCCTGATCTACGTGCCTTTCAGCAAGATTTCCCACTACGTCTACTGGTTCTTCGCGCGCGTCTTCTTCGGCTTGCGCTACGGCCGGCGTGGGATCATCACCGCCAAGCAGGCGTGAGGAGGAGGATTGCGATGAGCGAAGCACATAGCGCCATTGTCGAGCAGGCGAAAGCCGAGCTGGAGAAGCGTTTCTCCCGCACCATGGCCGTGGCGTCGTCTAACCTGTGCGTACACTGCGGCCTGTGCGTGGATCAATGCCACTACTACCTCGCCAGCCGCGACCCGGAAGTCAGCCCGGTGGCCAAGGCCGAGCACGTGCGCCGCGCCGTCAAGAGCGAGCACGACTGGCTGCGTCGCATCTTCCCCTGGTGGACCGGCGCGACCGAGCTGACCGAGGCCGAGCTGGATAAGTGGGTCGAGGCCGCCTTCAAGAACTGCTCCATGTGCCAGCGCTGCGTGGTCAACTGCCCTCTGGGCGTGGATACTCCGCTGGTGCTCTCCACGGCGCGCGGCGTCCTGACGGCCATCGGCAAAGCGCCCGAAATTCTGGTGCAGTTGGCCGATGCGGCCATCGCCCGCGAAGAGAATATGGACTTCTTCAAGGAGTTCTATCTCGACCAGATCAAGGAGCTGGAGCAGGAGCTGCAGCAGAAGGTGGGCGACGCGGCGGCGCGTATCCCGGTAGAAGTCGAAGGGGCGAAGATCCTGTATGTGCCGCTCTCCGGCGCGCACACGATCTCGCCGGCGGCCGAGGTCTTCTACCACGCCGGCGAATCCTGGACCCTGAGCATGTTCGAGGCGGCCAACTACGGCATCTTCCTGAACGACCCGGTGCGCGCCAAGCGCATCACCGAGCGCATCGTGCGCGAGGCCGAGCGGCTCAAGGTGCAACAGGTCGTCATCACCGAGTGCGGGCACGCCTACGCGGTCTCGCGCTGGGAAGCGCCCAAGTGGTTCAAGGACAAGCCGTGGAGCTTCGAAGTACGTAGCATCCTGGAAGTGATGGATGACTACATCCGCGAGGGACGCATTCAGGTAGACCCTTCCAAGAACGACTTCTCGGTCACGTACCACGATTCGTGTAACCTGGGGCGCAATAGCGGCCTCTTTGACGAGCCGCGCCGCATCGTGCAGGCATGCGTCAAGGATTACCGCGAGATGACGCCCAACCGCGAGCGCAACTATTGTTGTGGCGGGGGCGGCGGGTTGGTGGCGCTGATCGATTGGGAAGAGACGCGCCTGGCGGCCGGCAAGCCGAAGGCCGACCAGATTCGCGCCACCGGCGCGGATGCGGTGATCGCTTCGTGCGATAATTGCCGGCATCAGTTGGGCGAGATCAACGAACACTATGGCCTGGGCGTGAAGGTGATGGGCATGGCCGAGCTGGTGGCGGCAGCCATCGTGCCGAAGAAATAGCCTGGCCCCTTGGGGGCGTCTGGGGATTCGGACGGCCACAAGGGCCGATGCTACCCCCTCTCCCGTTGCAGACGGGAGAGGGGGTTTTGTGTAGCCGCTTGTGACACATAAGTTCCTCGAAGAGGAGCGCCACACCGATCCGACCAGCGCTACTATGCGTCCAGAACGGCTTGCACGGCCTCCTTCAGCGCCGGCAAATCGCGTTCCACCGCCTGCCAGACTTCTTCCAGGTCCACCCCGAAGTAAGCATGTACCAGGATGTTCCGCATTGCGATAATCTGTAGCCAGGGGATGCCGGGATGCTTCTGGTGAAACTCGCTGTCCAGCCGCGCGGCTCGCGAGCGTCTCTCATAACGCTACGGCCTCTTGCAGTACGCGCCGGCGCATCCGAGGCTTGAGGCCGCGCTCGCTGACGACATCTACCTCACAACCGAGCAGCTCGCGCAGCTCTGGCCAGAGCGCCGCATGATCGAGCAGGCTGCGGCCCGGCTCCAACTCAACCAGCAAATCAATGTCGCTGGCCTCATCCGCCTCGCCGCGCGCCACGGAGCCGAAGACGCGCACGTTGTGCGCGCCATGCCGCGCGGCGCTCTCGAGAATCGCGTCGCGCCTCGCTTTCAATAGCTCATCAACGGTCA
>CAIQJD010000673.1 GCA_903872005.1 uncultured bacterium
GGCCGTTGGACGTTTCGACCGCGGTGACGGCCACCCCCGAATCCCATACCGGCATCCTGGAGCTGAGCGAAGGCTCCGGCTGGGTCTACGACGCGCAAGGCCACATCATCACCAACCACCACGTCATTGATCGGGCGACCAACATTGAGGTCATCACAGCCGATGGGAGCGCCTTCCCGGCCAGGGTGATCGGCAGCGACGAGGATAGCGACCTGGCGGTGTTGGCCGTGGATGCGCCGGCTCCGGTAGCGCCGGCCTTGCCGCTGGGCGATTCGGCCAGCCTCCAGGTGGGCCAGCGCGTCCTGGCAATCGGCAATCCCTTCGGCCTGGATCACACCATGACCGCCGGCATCATCAGCTCCCTCGGCCGCGTCATCGCGCGCGACTCCGGCTTCTCGATGGCGAAGATGATCCAAACCGACGCGGCCATCAACCCGGGCAACAGCGGCGGTCCCTTACTCGATCTGCACGGCCGGGTCATCGGCGTCAATTCGATGATCTTCACCAACAGCGGCACATCGGCCGGCGTCGGATTCGCCATTCCCATTGACATCGTCAAGCGGGTCGCGCCGGCGCTCATCGCCGCCGGCAAATACACCCATCCCTGGCTGGGAGTCAGCGGTACATCGCTGGACAGCCGGCTGGCGCGTGCCCTGGGCCTGACCCAGCAACGCGGCGCGCTGATCAACCAGATCATCAGCGGCGGGCCGGCCGAGGCCGCCGGCCTGCGCGGTGGGACGCGCCTGGTCCCCGTGCCGGAGCTGGGCATGACGGTACGCGCCGGCGGCGACATCATCATCGGCCTGGATGCCTGCGCCGTCAACAGCTTCGACGACCTCATCACCTGCATTGAGAATACCGACCTGGGCCAGACTGTGAAGCTCCGGGTAATCCGCGACGGCCAGGAGCAGACCTTCCAAGCAACGCTCGCCAGGCGGCCGGAGCGGTGAGCAACAGAAGGCCCAAGGAGGAGCAGCCGCGTGAACAGCATTCCCGCGCCGGATGAGCCGTGCTACGTCATCAGCGTGGCCGCCGCCATATTGCGCGTGCATCCACAGACCTTGCGGCGCTACGAAGAGGAAGGGCTGGTCTCCCCGGCGCGCGTCTCGGGCAAGCGTCTCTACTCGCCGGCCGACATCGAGCGGCTGATGAAAATCAGTCGCCTGGTGGATGAGTTGGGCGTCAACCTGGCCGGCGTCGAAATCATCCTGAACCTGACCGAACGCCTGGAACAGGCGCAGGACGAAATTGCCGCCATTCGCCGGCAGTCGCATTTACTGAAGGAGGTTTCAGACAACCAGAGCACTTTCTGATAGGCCGCATATCCTTTGGGAACACAGGAGGCGAACATGGTCAACGACAAGGACCTGCAGGCGCTCGTGGAGTTCATCAGCGACGATCCTCTCGTGGTGAGCCTTTACCTCAATGTAGATCCCACCCATAAGACGAAAGAAGAGATTCGCCTGGCCTTGCGCGGCTTGCTCAAAACCGCCGGCGAGAAGGCGTCCAGCCGAGATATCCAGGCCATTGAGCGCTATTTCGATTCGGAGCATGCCGGCGCGGCGCGTGGTCTGATCCTCTTTGCGTGCCAGGCGCGCGGCCTGTGGCGCGTCTACCCGCTGGCCGTGCCGGTCGAGGATCGTGTGGTGGCCGCCCGCCGGCCGTTCCTCACCCCCCTGCAAGATGCCCTCAATGCCTACGCGCGCTATGGCGTCGTCCTGGCCGATAAAGAAGGCGCGCGCCTGTTCCTCTTCCATCTGGGCGAATTGCAGGAGGCCGAGGGCATTCTGGGCGAGGAGCTGAAGAAGCATCGCCAGGGAGGCCGCTCGGCGGCCAAATGGCAGCGCAAAGCCGGCGAGACAGCGCTGGCGAACCTGCGCGAGGTGGTCGAGATGACGCGCGCGTTCTGTGAGGAGAAGCAGTGCCAGCGCCTGATCCTGGCCGGCAGCGCGGAGAATGTGGCGCTCTTGCGCGGCATGTTGCCCAAGGCGCTGCAAGAGCGCGTAGTCGGCGAGCTGGCATTGGATATGTACGCCGGCGAAGTGGAGGTCGGCGAGAAGACCCTGGCCCAAATCCGCAAGACGCTGCGCGATGAAGAAGCGGGGCTGGTCGAGCGCATGATTACGGCCACCGCCAAAGGCGAGGCCGGCGCGTTGGGCCTGGCTGATACGTTGGATGCCCTGCAGCAAGAGCAGGTGCATATCCTCCTGGTGAACGAAGGCTATGAAGCCGCCGGCGCGCGTTGCACCCATTGCGGCTATCTCTCCAGCGAAGTCATCTCCACGTGCCGCTATTGTGGTGGGCCAATGCAGCCCAGCAACCACCTGGTGGATGCGGCCGTGGGCCAGGCTATCGAGCGGGGCGTCGCGGTGCATATCGTGGCCGGCAGCCCGGCGCTGCAAAAGGCCGGCCAGATCGGCGCGTTGCTGCGCTATTGAGCCGGGGCGGGTACAGAGTCAGCCCATGGCCCGACCGCAGAGCCGTAGAGAATCGGAAAGGCGGCCTGCGCCTGGTTTTCTCTGCGCCCTCCCTTATGGGCGTTTGGGCACTCTTGCATCGCGCCGGGAAATGTAGTACAATCATCTTGGTGATTATGTCCAATTGATCTCTGGCGGCGTACCGCGCGCACAAGGGGATGCGAAAACTATGCCGATGCGAGTCCGAGCGAGCCAGTATCAGTTCGTGCGTGGGACAGGCCAGGAAGGCGCGCCTAACCTCCTCGCGGTCGAGAAGGGCGGCGAAGCGCCGGCGGCGACTTCCAAAGGCAACCTCTATGTGCTGGTGGAGCCGCTGAGCCGGGCGGCCGACGCCGGCCCGGTCATCGCACAGGCGTTAGCCCTGATCCGCAAAACCTACTTTGCCACGCGCGGCCCGGTCACGACGGCATTACGCGCCGCGTTCCAGGCTGCCAACGATTACATCCTGGAGACGAATCGGAACATCTCGCCGGCGGCGCAGATTGACCTCTCCATCTGCTGCGCCGTGGTGCGTGGCGACGAGGCGCTGATCGTGCGCGCCGGCGCCAGCCTGGCCTTTCACGTTCACGGAGCGCGCTGGCAACGCCTGCCGGCCCCCGATCCCGACGGTGGCCCTGGCTCCGGCGCGTCGGCATTGGGCCTGCGGAAAACGCCAGACATCGCCTATGGCGTCGCCCAGTTGGCCGCCGGCGATTTACTCCTGCTGATTGAAAGTCGCGGCGCCAGCGGCCTGGCCCCAACGGGCGTCAAAGGCCCGGCCGGCGCGGCGGCCATGGCCGCCCTGCGCGGCGCGGCGCAAAAGGGAGATTTCGCCTGCCTGCTCATCGAAGTGGGCGACGCGACCGGCGCCGAGGCTGAGCCGGCCGCCAGCCGGCCACGACGCGGGGCGACC
>CAIQJD010000674.1 GCA_903872005.1 uncultured bacterium
GCACGATGCGGCCGGCCAGCCCCTCGACGATGGCGGTCTTGCCGACGCCCGGTTCGCCGATCAGCACCGGGTTATTTTTGGTGCGCCGCGAGAGCACCTGGATGACGCGGCGGATTTCGTCGTCGCGGCCGATGACCGGGTCGAGCTTGCCTTGCCGCGCCATTTGGGTCAGGTCGCGGCCATATTTCTCCAGGGCCTGATACTTGCCTTCGGGATTCTGGTCGGTGACACGCTGCGAGCCGCGAATGGAGACCAACGCCTGGTAGATCTTGTCGGCATTGACGCCGGCGCGGGCCAGAAATTGGCCGGCGCGGCCGGCGGCCGGGTCGGTCAGGGCCAGGAGCAGGTGCTCCGTGGAGACGAAGGCGTCGCTCATCTTGCTGGCTTCGGCTTCGGCGCGGCCAAAGAGCTTCTCGAAGGCCGGCGCCAGGCCGGCGCGGGTCGCGCCGCCATACTGGCGCGGCAGCTTGCCCAGCTCGGCCGTCGCTTCGGCGCTCAGGGTCGCCGGCGCCGCGCCCAGGGCGCTGACGATCTCGGGGGCGACGCCGCCTTCTTGTTGCAGCAATGCCAGCAAGAGGTGCAACGGGTCAATCTGGCTGTGGTTATATTCGCCGGCCAGGGATTGCGCTTGCGCCAGCGCCTCCTGGGCCTTTTCGGTGTATTTATTGGGATTCATGGGACCTGCCTCAAGCATGAACTGATGATATCAGTACGATGATACTGGGGGAGTGTGAGAGGGGTATTAGATTCGTGTTAGAGTTTCGTTAGAGAAGAGCGTAGGCAAGCCGGCGCAATCCAGAGGGGGTGGTGCGCCGGCTTGCCTGCCCCTGGCCGGCGGCCCTTGACGCATCGGCCAAGACATGCTATACTTCTTCCTGGTGGTCTGACCATCAGGCAAGCATGCTAGGCGAGGTACATGCCGCGCCGCGGTTGCGTGCTCGTAGCGGCGCACGGGGGGAGGCGGACGACGATCATGCTGGACATCCTTTTGCGGGGCGGGATGGTGATTGATGGCAGCGGGACGCCGGCGCAACGCGCCGATCTGGGCATCGCCGGCGGGCGCATCGCCGCCATCGGCAGCCTCGCGGACGCCACGGCGCGCGAGACGCTCGATGTGGCCGGGCAAGTGGTCTGCCCGGGCTTCATTGACATGCACAACCACTCCGACCTGACCCCTCTGATGGACAACCGTTGCGCCAGCAAAGTGCGCCAGGGCGTGACCACCGAGCTGGTCGGCCACTGCGGCTTCTCGGCTTTCCCGCTCAATCGCAGCACAGCGCAGGCGCAGACCGAACTGGGTCGCGCCGTGATGATGGCCGCCGGCATCGCCGCCGATTGGAGCGATTGCGCCGGCTATCTGGCGGCCCTGGAGCGGGCGCGGCCGGCCTTCAACATGGCAACCCTGGTCGGCAATGGCACGATCCGCGCCGCCGTCATCGGCTATGCTAACCGCCCGCCGACGCCGGAGGAGCTGCAGGCCATGCGCCGGCAGGTCGCCCTGGCGCTGGAACAAGGCGCGTTCGGCGTCTCCTGCGGCCTGACGCTCTACCCCAGCAGCGTGGCCCAGACAGACGAACTGGTCGCCCTGGCCGAAGAGGCGGCGCGCTATCGCGGCCTGTATGTGAGCCACACGCGCCACCTGGCCGGCTGGCACTTCAAGTCGGTCGAAGAAGCCATCGAAGTCGGACGCCGCGCCGGCGTCGGCGTGGAAGTGGCCCACCTCTGCCTGATTGACCCGCGCCACTGGGGCGAAACGGACGGGATGTTCGC
>CAIQJD010000675.1 GCA_903872005.1 uncultured bacterium
CGGCGAGGCCAAGAGCATGGCGAAGTTCGACGGCTTCAACGACACGCTCTACAGCTCGGCCTGGCGCTCGCAGTTCCTGTCGGGCATGATGATGCCGATCATGAACTTCATCGGTAACCTGGGTTATGTCGTCGTGGTCATCCTGGGCGGCTGGCTGGCTATTCGCAACGCCATCACCATCGGCGATATCCAGGCGTTCATCCAGTACGTGCGCTCCTTCACGCAGCCCATCGCGCAGTTCGCGCAGATTTCCAATATTCTGCAACAGACGGCCGCGGCGGCTGAACGCGTCTTTGAATTTCTGGATCAGCCCGAAGAAGTGGCCGAAACTGCCAGCCCGACGAAGCTGCAGAGCGTCGCCGGCGCGGTCGAGTTCCGCGATGTCCACTTCGGCTACAACCCGGACAAGGTCGTCATCGGCGATTTCTGCGCCACGATCAAGCCCGGTCAGAAGGTCGCCATTGTCGGCCCCACCGGCGCCGGCAAGACCACCCTGGTCAAGCTGCTGATGCGCTTCTATGACGTCAACAGCGGCGCGATCCTGGTAGATGGGCATGACATCCGCGACTTCACGCGGCGCGATCTGCGCCAGTTGTTCGGCATGGTGCTGCAAGACGCCTGGCTCTACCATGGCACGATCATGGAGAACATCCGCTACGGCCGGCCAGAGGCCAGCGACGCCGAAGTGATTGCCGCCGCCAAAGCGGCGCGCGCCGATCACTTCATCCGCACGCTGCCCGACGGGTATCAGATGACGCTCAACGAAGAAGCGTCCAATGTCTCGCAGGGGCAGATGCAATTGCTGACCATCGCCCGGGCCATCCTGGCCGATCCCAAGATCCTCATCCTGGACGAGGCGACCAGCTCGGTAGACACACGCACCGAGGTGTTGATTCAGGAAGCGATGGATCATCTGATGCAGAACCGCACCAGCTTCGTCATCGCGCACCGGCTCTCCACCGTGCGGAATGCCGATCTGATCCTGGTCATCCGGGACGGCGACATCGTGGAGCAGGGCAAGCACGAGGAGTTGTTGACGCGGGGCGGCTTCTACGCCGAGCTGTACAACAGCCAGTTCGAGCCGACGGAGACGCCGGCGGCCGCGCCGACCCGCCTGGCCCTCGCCGGCGCATAAGCCGGCGGCAGGACATCACCGCAGAGGCGCAGAGTTCGCAGAGAGAAATAGGATGGTTACGCTTCGTTCCGCCCAACCTTTCTAACGCTGCGCCCTCTGCACCTCTGCGGTTGTTTTCTTCTTTTACGCCGGCGGATAGACGCGGATGGCGCTGCCGGCCACCGGGCAGGCGTTCTCGCAGCGCCCGCAGCCGGTGCATTTCTCCGGGTTCACGGTGATGCGCCCGTTATAGGCTTGCGCCGCCTCGAACAGACACGCCTCGACGCACACCAGACACTTGACCCCCTGATCCCAGGCCAGACAATGCGCGTGTTCCACGACCGCCAGACCCAGGCGCATCTCTTGCGGCTGGATGCGGCGGATCGCGCCGACCGGGCAGACTTGCGCGCAGAGGTGCGGGCAGCTCGGCGTCAGCGCACACGCGCCCTGGCGCGGCACCAGTTGGGGCGTCCCGATGCCGGCGGCTGCCTCGCCCGGCGCGACCGGCTTGAGGCCGGCCGTGGGGCAGACGCGGATGCACTCCTGGCACAAGATGCAGGTTTGCAGGAATTGCGCCTCGGGCCGCGCGCCGGGCGGACGCAGGAAGCGCGCCTTGCCGGCCAACCGCAGCAGCGGGGTGATGAGCAGGCCGGCCACGCCGGCTGCCGCGCCGCCCAGAAATTGACGGCGCGAGGCCGACGCCAGCGCCGGCCGGCTTGGCGCGTATTGGCCGGCCAGGATCGTCTTGCCGGCGGCGTCTACACTCTTGCCGCGCGCTTGCCAGCGGCGCGTCGCCAGCGCCCCGAAGCCGAAGGTGATCGCGCCGCGCGGGCAATTCCCTTCGCAGCCCAGGCAGAAATGACAGTCGGCGTAATTGGTGTCGTGGCCTTCGGCGGGAATGGCGCGCATGGAACAGGCGCGCCGGCAATCGCCGCAGCGGTTACAGCCGGTGGTCACGCGACGGTTGAGCAGACTCCAGCGCGAGAAGATGCTGAGGAGCGCGCCCAACGGGCAGAGATGCCGGCACCAGAAGCGTGGCTGCCACAGCTCCAGGATCACGATGACCAGGAAGATCAGCGAGAAGGAGAGATAGGCGCGGAAGGCCGGGTGGCTCAGCGCGAACGCGTCGGCGGTCACGACGGTCGCGGCGCGATGGGCGATGACCAGCGGGTCGAGACTGCCCAGGACCTGGAGCGAGACGAAGCCGCCGGCCACGGCCGCGGCGAGGATATAGTAGCGCGCCGTACTGTTGCGCGTCGGCGAGAACCAGCGCGTGTTTTTCGGCGCTTTGGCGCGCCGCTGCCAGAAGGCCAGCGGGCGAACCAGGTCCAGCGCCGTCCCGATGGGACAGACCCAGCCGCAGAAAGAACGCCCGAAGATCAGCGTGAACGCCAGGAGCAAAAGCGGCGCGCCGATGACGACGAAGCTCCAGTTGCGGTGCGTCGTCTGGCCCAGGAGGAGGAGCGGGTCCCAGGGCAAGAGCCAGGAGGTCAGCACCGGCGCGGTCGTCATGGTCAGCCGGCCGTAGAGGAGCGGCACAAAGGGATACAGGAAGAGGGCCAGGAAGCCCAATTGCACCATCTTGCGGGCGAGCTTGTCCCGCAGGGCGCGCCAGTCGGAATTACGAGTCACGCCGCGCCTCCGGCTCATCTGCCTGCGGGGCTTCTTCCTTGTGGCCGAGCCGGCCGCGCACGGCCGCGCCAGCGCCCAGGACGATGGCGGCGACGGGGAGCAGCGCGCCGTTCAAGATCGGGTTCGGGTTGATCACCGGGGCGCCCGGCGTCTCGGCCGGCGTGGCGACCGGCGGCGGGTCAGTGGGGGCCGGCGTGGCGGTGGGCTGCGGCGTATCGGTCGGCGCCGGGCCGGTGGCCGTCGCGGTGGCCGTGCTGGTGGGCGGCGGCGTGCCGGTGACAGTTGGCGGCGTGGTGGGCGAGGCGGTGGGCGTGGGCGTCGGTTGGCCGGCGACCATATAGGCCAGTTTGCCGGCTGCGGCGGCCTTTTCGACGTCAATCTCGCCCAGTCCCATATCGGCGGCGATCTTGACATGGGCCAGCTCTTGCGGCTTGAAGGCGAAGTAGGTGATGCAGCCGTAGGCGTCAATCAGCACCGGGTCCACGCCGGCGACGATCTCGTTGAAGCGCTTGACGCGCTTGGGGTCGGTGAGGTCGGTCTCGTCGCCGCCGGCCTGCCGCCGGTTGCCGACCGGCAGGCGCACGCGGATCGCTTCCAGGATGTGCAGATGGGCCTGGGCTTTAGACGCCGTATTCAGCTCGGCGATGCCATTCTCCAGGTCGGCGTGCAGCGCGCCGGGCAACTGCATGAAGCCGATCATGTGCTTGAGGCAGAGCGTCAGCTTCGTGACCAGGTGGCTTTTGGCGACGGCCATGTTGATCCGCACATCGGCCTCGACGGCGGCGCGGATGATGCCGAGCTGCGGGAAGGACTTGGCGGCCGGGAAGTCCACCAGGGAGAACATCTCGCGCGGACTCAAGTAGCGATCCGGGAAGACTTTCTCGACGCCCATCTCGTCCACTACCGCGCCGATGCCGGTCTCTTTGAGACATTCGGCCGTGCCGGGGTCAATGGAGCAGTGATCCATGACGATGATGCGCTTGGCGCCGGCTTCGCGCGCCATCAGGATCAGAGCCCGCAGCAAGTCTGGGTCGGTCGAAGAGGCCGTATTGGGCGGATAGGCCCAGGTGGCATTGGGTTTGATGGCGACGCTCTGGCCGGGCTTGATGAAGCGGCTGATGCCGCCCAGGCCATCCAGGGCCGACTTGAGGATGGTGGCTGCCGAATCCGCATTCTTGCCTTTGGAAACGACGACATCGGGGAACGCGGCGGC
>CAIQJD010000676.1 GCA_903872005.1 uncultured bacterium
ACAACGCAACGCGCTGCTGGAGATCTTCGACCAGGAAGTTCAGCGCATCAACGGCTGAACGACGCGGGGGCAAAGAGGGAGAAGCGAGGGATAGGCGATGAAATTGAGCAGTTACCCGCGGCCGGCCGGCGATAATGGCCGCGGCATGCACTGGTCTCCCAGCACCGTACACCCGGAGGGCGACCGGCTCGCCGGCTGGATAGACGAGCTACAGCGCATGAACGTCAAATGGGTGAAGCTCCTCGACGACGGCGAAGGCTCGGCGCTGGAGCTATGCCGCCGGCTGGTGGAACGCGACATGATGCCGGTCGTGCGCCTCTATCGCTCGCACCCCAACCCCGGCCGGCTGGACGCGCACGCCGAAGAGGCGATCCGCAAGTTGGTGGGCGTTGGCGTGTCCTATTTCGAGACGAATAACGAGCCAGACCTGCCGGCCGAATGGCAGGACGAGCGCCTGCCGCGCGATTGGGTGCAGGTCATCGTCGGCCAGTTCATCGCCGACGCCGACCGCATCTTGAGCCTGGGCGGCCTGCCGGCCGTGCCGGCCCTCTCCGTCGGCAACCAGACCAACCTCCTCTCCCTGATCGTCAGCGCCGGCCGCGCCGACCTCTTCGCCCGCGGCGCGTGGCTGGCGATCCACGCCTACACCCTCAACCATCCGCCCGAATACCCGCTGGACGACGTGACGCAGGCCGGCGCGCTGCTGACGCGCGAAGAATACGACCGCCAGGGCGCGTGGGCCTGGGATGAGCAGCCGCGCCAGTTGGTCAACCTGTGGCGCCGGCAGGGCAAGCGTCCCGGCGCCGGCAGCGCCGACCTTTCCGATGGCTGGCGCGCCTTCGAGCGAGCCGACCAGATGGCCCGCGAGGCGCTGGGCTATAGCGTGCCGGTGTTGGCGACAGAAGGGGGCGCGGTGGTCGGCTGGCGCGACGACCGGCGCTATCCGCGCGTGACGCCGGAGCTGCACCGCGCTTGGAGCGTCGCCATCAACCAGTTCATGCAGGCCGACGCGCCGGCCTATTTCTTCACCACCTGTCACTGGCTGCTGGGAAATTTCCGCCTGGGCCATCACGTCATGGGATGGGAGAGCCAGGCCTGGTTCACCGATTGGTGGGAGAGCGGCTTCGGGCTGCGCGACCATTTGCCGGCCGTGGATGCTGTGCGCGAGATGCCCAGCTTCGCGCGCCGGCTGGCCCCGGCCGAAGCCGAGATTCACGGGACGGCGGTCAACGCCGCCGGCGCGACGGTCTATGGCGCGCCGGTCTCGCTCCTGGCCGATGGGCAGGAGGTCGCCAGCGTTGTCGCCAATGCGCGCGGCCGCTTCCGCTTCACCGACCTGCCGGCCGGCCAGTATGAGCTGCGCGTCGCGGGGTGGATGGACGGCGGCGTGGCATTGACGCTGGAGGGCGGCGTCAGCCAGGAGCTGCAACTGGCGCTGCAACGCGGCCAGCGCAGCGTCGTGCGCGGCCGCGCTCTGACGCCGGGCGGAGCGCCGCGCGCCGGCGTTGCCGTGAGCCTGAGCGGGCCGGCCGAGACGCGTGCAGCGGTGAGCGACGCGGCCGGCAATTTCGCCTTCGTCGAATTGAGCGCCGGCGTCTATACCCTCAGCGCCGGCGGCGGGAGCAGCGCCGGCCTGCGCCTGGATGGCTGGGCGACGCGGGAGGCCGACATCATCATCCCGCCGGCTCCCGGCCAGCGTTTCCGCGTCGGCGAGACGCGCCTGCTGGGGCGCGAGGAGAGCGCCGGCCGGCGGCTCCTCTTCGGGACGATCACGGACGAGGGCGGCGCGCCGCTGGACGGCGTGACGGTCGAATTGCGCTGGCCCGACGCCGCGCCGGGGACGCGCTTCCCGACGGCGCGCAGCGGCAGCGATCCCAGCCAGCCCGTCGGCTATTATGAGTTTCCCACCACGCCGGGGCGCTTCTCGCTGCGCGTGGCCGAGGCCGGCGTCGAGAGCGAGGCTTCGCCCGATCTCGATACGGCCAACGCGCCCGGCCGCGCCGATGAGCCGCTCTCCTATGAGGTCAATTTCGGGCGCCAGCCGGCCGAAAGCGCCGGCGGGGCCGGCCGCCTGGAAGTCAGCCTGCCCGGCTGCCCGCCGGCAGCGCGCGTGACGCTGGCCGGCGAAACGGCCGAAGATGCCGCCCGCCCCTGGCGCGGCCGACGCCAGGGGGACGACTTCGTCTTCGAGAATCTGCCGGCCGGCCGCTACCGCCTGCAACAAGAGGGCCTGGGGACGCTGGGGGAGATTGCCCTGGATGGTTTCAATCGCAACTGGCTGCGCCTGCCCCAATGCGGCGTCATCGAGGTGGAGATCAGCGCCGAGGCCGACGCCGGCCGGCTACGCCTGCACAATCCGCTGTGGGCCGAGCCGCGCGAGCTGGCGGCGCAACCCGGCCAGACCTGGCGCTTCGAGGGCCTGCCGGCCGGCGAATATCAGGCGCGCTACCTCGGCTGGCGCTCGGAGCCGATCCATCTGGATGGCGAGGCGACGGTCACGCTGCGCGACGTGCGCGGCGGGGCGCAGCGCCAGGCCAGCCTGGCCGGCCGACTATTGAACGCCGACGGCGCGCCGTTGGCCGGCCGGCGCATCGTGC
>CAIQJD010000677.1 GCA_903872005.1 uncultured bacterium
ACCCCGTAGCCGTAGAACAGGCTGCGGTAGTCGCCCTGGAGCTGGCCGTCCAGCCGGCGGATCACCTGCCACTCCAACCGTTGCAGGATGCGCTCCGGCGAAAGGGCTTCAGGCATTGGCGTGGACTTTGTTGCGTTCATGCAGCGGCGCCGCCGGCGCCGGAATCTTCTCGAAGATCTTCTTCAGCAGGTCGTCACTGGTCACGTTGTCCGACAGAGCTTCATAGGAAGGCACGATGCGATGGCGCAGCACGTCCGGGGCCATATCCAGCACATCTTGCGGCAGAGCATAGCCTCGCCCGCGCACGAAGGCCAGCGCCCGCGCTGTCAAGATCAGATTGATCGAAGCGCGCGGGCTGGCTCCGAATAAGAAGTAGTGCTCCAGCTCTTTCAGGCCGAATTCGCGCGGCTTGCGCGTCGCGGTCACCAGCTTGATGGCGTACTCAATCAACGCCGGGTCCACGTACACTTCTTCGTAGGCTTTCTTTTGCAGCAGCAGCAAATCCTGGGTGGTGAGGACCTTGGAGACCGCTTCCAGCGCGCCGGTCATGCGCTCCACGATGACGAACTCCTCGGTAGGCGAAGGGTATCCGACCAGCACTTTGAGCATGAAGCGATCCACCTGCGCCTCCGGCAGGGCGTAGGTGCCCTCGGTCTCGATCGGGTTCTGGGTCGCCATCACCAGGAAGGGGTTGGGCACGGGATAGGTCTCGCGGCCGATGGTCACCTGGCGCTCCTGCATCACTTCCAGCAGGGCGCTCTGGACTTTGGCCGGCGCGCGGTTGATCTCGTCGGCCAGCAGCAGGTTCGTGAAGACCGGCCCCAGGGATGTGTTGAACTCGCCCGTCTTCTGGTTATAGATGCGTGTTCCGACCAGGTCGGCCGGCACCAGGTCCGGCGTGAACTGGATGCGCTTGAAGTCTCCGCCGATGGCGTCGGCCAGGGTTTTGATCGCCATCGTCTTGGCCAGGCCGGGCACGCCCTCCACCAGGATATGACCACGCGCCAGCAGGGCCACGATCAGCCGCTCGAGCAGGTGGTCCTGCCCCACGATCACCTTCTTGACTTCGTACAGGACTTTCTCCACCTGCTTGCGGTTTTCGGAGTTGACGATTGGATCCACGACTGCTCTCCTTTACGCGTGATCGAGTCGAATCAATATTGGGGGCCGCGGCCGCCCCCGCCGGCCGCCGCGGTGATGGGCACGGCGAAGCCGATGCCCACGAAGACTTCCTGGTCGGTGGGATTGAGGATGCCCACTACGATGCCGACCACCTGTCCGTAGCGATTCAGCAGGGGGCCGCCCGAATTGCCAGGGTTGACCGCTGTGTCAATCTGCATCAGGCCCTCGATGGTCTGCTCTTTGCCTTTGGCCTTGAACGAGCGGTCGAGACCCGAGATCACGCCGGCGCTCAAGGAGCCATACAACCCGAAGGGATTGCCGACCGCATAGGCTTCATCTCCCACGCGCATGGCGCTCGGATTGCCCATGACGGCCGGCGTCAACAGCTCTGGCAGCTCATTGGGCTGGAGTGTGGCGGTGTCCTTTTCAGGTTGGGAATCAATGACCCGGGCGTCCGTCTCGGCGCCGTCGGCGAAGGTAATGTGGATCGCGGTCGCCCCATCTACTACGTGCAGGGCGGTGAGGATTTCGCCGCGATCAGAGATCACGACGCCGCTGCCCAGGCCATGCCTTTCTTCGCCGGCGTCATCCGTCGAATCGGTCTGGATGAGCACCAGCGACGGCAAGATGGCGCGGTAGACCCGCGCCGAATAGGCCGGCGCCGGCGTGACCGAGGCGATGGCCTTGGCCACGACCGTGCTGACTTGCTTCGTGGTGAGCGGCGGCGCGGGTGGATTGAGGGCGTTGTAGAGATACAGCCCCAACAGTGTGGCGACCACGCCCAGGACAAACGGGACGGAGCGCTTCAATCCTACGCGCAGCTTCTGCCCGATCTGTCGCCAGGCTATTGTACGCAGGACTGCGCCTACCTCGGTGAATCGCCTCATGCGTTTCGCTTCCTTGTGCATTTCGTGGGCATCCTCTGATGCCGCAGTGACACGATCGCTATCTGCCCGACCCGAATCCCCCGCGACCGCCGCCCATGCCGCGGCCGGCGGATCCCGTCACGACGCTCGAAACCGTATAGCTGGCAACCTGCGCGCCGGGCGAGTATGTCCCGTCGGTATAGAGACTGTCGCTGACAGTCCCGGCGGCGCGCCCGCCAGAGTAGATGACGTAGGTCAGGCCCTTCTGGATCTCCGGCGCAGAGATCACGATGGATTGATAGGTCTTGGTTGGCGCAAAGGTGAGCAGCGTCTTGCCATCCTGGGTCTCGATGTGAATCAGCGACTTGGCCGGCTGGATCGCGCTGAAGTTATGGATCAGCGAGTACTGCGTGGAATCGGCGCTGGGGGCCTGGGCCATCCCGGCGCTGCCGGCCGCGGCCAGGAACCCGCCGGTGACTTTGAACGCGCTCAGGTAGTCCAGCGCGCCGTTGTTGTTGGCCGTGGGGCCATTGATCAGCACGACCCCACCGGTCATCTCTACCGCCCCGTTGATATCAATCCCGTCGCCCTGCGCGTCCACGGCGACATAGCCGCCATGGATGAAGAGCTGGGCATCGCCCGATTCGAAGCCGCCCGGCCCGGGCCGGCCGGTTTGGCCGCCCTGCCGGCTCTGCGGCGCGCCGCCGGCGTCCGACGCCGGGCCATTGATGCCGTCATCGCTGGAGACCAGGCGCACAGAGCCGTCGTTGATGGTGATCTGGTTGCTCTCGATCCCCTCGTAGGATTTGGTGATGCGTACGTCGCCGCCGGCGATTTCCAGCGCGGTATTGGCGTGGATTCCGTCATCGGCCGTCGCAAGCTGGAAGATTCCGCCGGCGATCAGCATACGCTCATTCGAGTGCAGCGCATCGTCGGCCGCATTGATGTCGAAGAATCCGCCCGTGATGTTCAATGCGACGCCGGCCTTCAGGCCCTTGGCGCTATCGGCCGCCTGGCGGGCGCTGCCGCCGCCAGTGACGATCGTGAATTTGCCGCCGCTGACCAGCAGCTGGGTCTCGGCCTGCAGCGCGTCCCCGCCGGCCGTGATGTTGAACGCGCCACCCTCGATGCTGATATAGCCCTGTTCCGGGTCTTCGGCGTTGTTGGCCTGCAG
>CAIQJD010000678.1 GCA_903872005.1 uncultured bacterium
AGACGCCCTGGTTGGCGGCTGGATTGGCGATCCATTCGGCGGCCATGGCGGTCACGTCAAACTCGACCCAGACATCCTGACTGTCAATGGACTTCTGATCAGAATAATCGCCGGCGCGGTCCACCCCAACCCCCGCGCAGCCCGGCGCCAGCCAGGATTGCCCGGTGCGGGCGATATTCCAGGTCACCTGGCTCTCTTCCCAGCTCCGCAACACTTTGTAGGCCGAAACGGAAATCGGAAACGCCTTATCGCGCTGGTGAGCGAAGATACGCAGGCGCGCGTTTGTCACAATCCGCGTCGACGGAATGGAGGTCGTGTCGAACCGGATCAGGCTGGACACCTGCCCATCCGACTTGATATAGAGCAGCGGGTTGCCGCCCTGGTTCAGGGTCGGCGTATAGCCCGAAATCGCCGCGTCGGTCGTTCCGACATAGTTGCTGGTGCCTTCCTGGAAGCAGACGACGGTCGGGATGACGGTCGCAGTGGGCGTCGGCGTGATGGTCGGCGTTGGCGTCGCGGTCGGCGGCGTGCCGCTCGCGGTGGAGGTCGGCGTCGGCGTGGCTGTAGCCGGCGTATCCCCCATGCGCTTGACCATCACCATGTGAATGATCTCGTCGCCATCGCCATTGCTGTTGATGCGGAAATCATTCGAGTGCGACTGCCGGCCCTCGAAGCGCGCATCGCTCAGTTGGAACGTGACGGACTTCCATTGGTTCGTGCCGGTCTTGGTCACCGTGCCGGCGCTCTTGCGGTCGCCGTCCGCCGAGTCGTACTCCAGCGCCCAGGTGTCTGTGCCCCGGTCGAAATAGGTCACCGTCATAGAGACCGGGTTCGAGCCGCCGAAGAGATAGCGGTCGTCCACGTTGAAATACATGAAGGGGTTGCCGTGCGCCGCATCGGTGCGCCGGCAGATCCACGATTCTTTGAACGTGCCCAGCCAGGTCTGGCTGACCTCGATGTTCGTGTTCTCCACATCGTAATTGCCGACCGAGGGGTTGGGCGTGCCGGCCGGGCGATAGGTCAGCGCGATTGTCTTGCCGCCGGTCGCCAGGTCATCCTGATACAGATAGAAGCTATAGTTGCCGTTTTGCGGGAAGAAGGTCATGCCGGATTCGCGCATGGCGACCCAGATTTCCGACGTCGCATAGACATCCTTGCCCAGGTAGCGCGCCGCAAAGAGCAAGGTCGGCCAGTTGGTGTGCCCCCCGCCCAGGTCCGTCATCAGATTCTTGTCCAGGTTGAAGTAATGGGCGTGCTTGTCCAGTCCGTTCAAGATGCCCCAATACAACAGGGTATCGTCCTTCAGGTAGAAACGATAGGTCTCGAACCCGATGGGCACCGTATTGGAATAGGTGAGCGCCGGATCATCTTTATAGGAGAGATAGTAGCTCTTGGTCGCGTCAATGCGCTGCGTGACTTTGGCGTCGTCGGCCACCAGACCATCGCCCTTGAAGCCGACGCTCAACGGCGCGGCGTAGTCTGCGATATGCACGCGTTCCGAGTCGCCGCGGAAGCGCGGATAGTGCTTGGTCATCAGGACTTTGTTGGGAAATGCCTGGCGCGTCCAGACGATGGCGTCCTTGACGTAATTCTCCCAGGCGGTCTGGTCGCCATAGCCGGCGGTGATCAGGCAGTTGTCATAGCGGTCATCCGACGGCTGGTTCTCGCCATACGCGCCGGTGCCGATTTCCACCCACTCGACGCGCGGGTCATTGGCGTAGCGCTGCCCGAAAGCCGTAATCAGGTTGTGCAGGTTGGTGCGATAGGTGCTCGACCAGTAGTTGGGGATGGGATGCGCTGCGCCGGAGTAAGGATCCACGCAACTGATGACGGGAATCCACGAGGGCGAGACGTTGCCGCCGCTGACGCCCTCATACGTGGTGATTTCCAGGCCGGCCGCCTTGCCCAGGAGGGCCTGCTGCGTCAGGTAATCATCCACGTGCGACCAGTCATAGATGCCGGAAATGGTCTCGATATTCTTCCACTGGAAGGTCATGTGCCCGCCGACGATGATGCCCGGGTAATCGGCCGGGTTCAGGTAGGTTTGATCGTAAAAAATGTAGATGCCGGGCCGCTGGATGGGCGGATCGTAGGATGACGCGGACACATCCGACGCCGGCGCCGCGCCGGGCGCGCCCGTGGCGTCCGCGTCGGGCGCAAGCTCTGGATCCACCCGCACCGGCGCGTTGCGCGGCGCTTCCTGCGCCGGCCGGCCGGCCACCGCGGCGCTGACCACCCCCAGGAAGATGATTCCGACCACTACTGCTATCGCCAAGAGTTTCCTCATCGCTGCGCCTCGCTTCTCTGTCATCATCCTACCCACCATACCCATATCATAAGTATAGTCACAAACGGCCCTTATGTCAACGCTTTGGGTGCGCCCGCCGGCCGCCGGCGACCATGTTTCACCTTAAAAACTGCCCCCGCATCAGTCCCCCGCGCCGGCCGGCGTCGCCGTGCGCGTCGGGCTGGGGCCGGGCCACGTCCCGAAATCTATCGTGAACGTCCAGTTGGCGGCCACGGAGACCCACCAGCGCTGCACCGTCGTCGGCTGAAAGCCGGTCGGATGCGTCGCGCTCAGCACATAGATGCCCGGCTGCAGCACGGCGAAGAAGTACCACCCATCCGACGCGCTGACGCGCGTTTGGCCCTGGGTCTCGCCGCGCCGCGTCAAAGTGAGCGTCGCCCCGCCCAACCCCGGCTCGCCGGCCTCTCGCACGCCATCGCCATCCAGATCATACCAGACTCGCCCGATGATGCCGCCCACCGATGGCGTGACCGTTTTCGTCGTCGTCGGCGTCACCGTCGGCGTCGGGCTGGCCGTCGCGGTCGGCGTGATCGTCGGCGACTGGGTCGGCGTCGGCGTGTGCGTCGCGGTCAGCGTCGGCGTGTGGGTCGGCGTCGCGGTCGGCGTCGGCGTATAGACCGGCGTTGGCGACTGCGTCGGCGTCGGCGTATTGGTCGGCGTCGAAGTATAGACCGGCGTCGGCGTGACCGTAGGCGACAGGGTCGGCGATGGCGTCGGACTTGCCGGCGGCGTGCCGTAATGCTGCAACTGCACGAAGTGGATCACCTCGTCGCCATCGCCATTGCTGTTAATGCGAAAATCGCTCCCGCCGGCCATGCCATTCCCCATGCGCGCCGCGGTCAGCCAGAAGAGCGTCTTCTTCCACGTATTGGTATTGGTCTTCTGGATGAGACGCGACAGCACCGCCCCGCCGCCGGCGTCGTAGTCCAATGACCAGGTATCCGAACCATGGTCGAAGTACGTCACCGACAACGAAATGACGCCCGTCCCGCCCAACAGATAGCGGTCATCCACATCGAAGTACATGTAGGGATTGCCGGTCGCCTGATCCGTGCGCCGGGTGATCCAGCTCTCCCACGACTCGCCCAACCAGGTCTGCGCCGCATCCACCTCGGCCGTGTTCTGGATCTGATAGGCAGCCGTGCCGGCCGCCCGATACGTCAGCGCCCGCGTGCGCCCCCCGGTGATGTTGTCATTTTGATACAGATAGAACGAGTAATTCCCCTGCTTCGGATACCAGGTATAGCCCGATTCCCGTAACGCCACCCACACGGTCGGGGTGTCATAGGGCGTGCGGCCGGCGTGGCTGTTCGCCAGTTGCAGGATCGGCCACACCGCCGGGTCTGGATTGCTCGAGGCGTCCTTGAAGACATCCTCCGCCAGGACGATGTAGTCGGCGTGGCTGTCCAGGCCGCTCAACATGCCCCAATAGACCAGCACATCTTGCGGCATATAGAAACGATACGACTCAAAGCCGATGGGCAGCGTGCGCGAGTAGCCGAGGATCGGGTCTTCGAGATAGGCCAGATACTTGTCATTGTAGCGCCCATCCACACCCTCTTTACACGCAGCCGGGCTCTCGCGACAGGTCATCTTATCGCGGTCGCCCATCAGGCCATCGCCCTTGAAACCGATATTCATCTGCGCGGCCGATTGGGAAATGAGCCGGCGCTCCCGGTCCCGGTAAAACATCGGGTAATGCTGCGTCATCAGCGGCTTGTTCGGGAACGCCTCCCGATAGTAGCCCATCACCTGATTGACCACATCCACCCAATCGTCCCCGTGCCCCATCGCGAAGAGGCAGGCGTCCGTCTCTTCGGAATAGGGCTGATTCTCGCCATCGCGGCCGGTGCTGATCTCAACCCACTCGACGCGTGGGTCGTTGTTGTACTTGCGCCCGAACTCCAGGATCAGTTGGCGCAGCTCGCTCTGGTACGTAGCGCTCCAGTAGTCCGGCAGCACCTTCGTCCCATTGGTCGTCGAGCAGGTGATGGTCGGAATCCACGCCGGCACATCCGCCCCATACGAGAGGCAGCTATCCAGCTTGAGGCCGACCGGCTTGTTCTGCCGGCGAATCCAATCATCGAAGAAGGTCCAGGTATAGACGCCATGCGACGTCTCGATGTCGTTCCAGGTCTGCGCCTGATGCGCGCCGGTGAAGACGCCGGGGTATTCGGCGAAGCTGATGCTGCTGCGGGCGCGGAACACATAGATGCCCGGCCGGCTCACCAGCGTCTTGCCGCTGCTGGGGCCGCCCCCAATCGCCAGGGGGTTCTGCGGCTCCTGGGCCAATGCCGGCTCGCCGGCCCAGCTCGCCAGGGCGCAGACCGCGACCAACAAGACGATCAGCCTCACGCTACGCCTCGCTGGGCCTCGGACCACTGCGACGAGATGCTCCCCTGCCATATCATCCCTCTGCATCCTTCAGGCGGCTGCCAGCAGCGCCTCTGGCTAGTGTTGCTTCAACGCCAGCGGCAAGACGAGCCGGTGCAACCCCACTGTGGGCGTTGCGGTCGGCTCCAACCATAGGCCAAAGTCAATCACCTGCGTAGCGCCGGCCATGACCGGTAAGATCCAGTTTGCGCCGGTGGTCGAGATGTAGCCCGGCACTTCGACCTGCATCAAAGCATACGCGCTTTCGGCCAGGCCGGCGAAGGTATACAGCCCGTCGGCCTGCGTCGTGAACGAAGAGACCAGCGCGGCGTCGCGGTACAACTGCAGCTCCACGCCGCCCATGGGCGGCTCGCCGGCGTTCCGCTCGCCGCTGGCATCCAGATCGAAGAAGACGACGCCGCGAATCTCGCCCACGGTAGACGTCGCAGTCGGCGTCCGCGTGATCGTCGGCGTGCGCGTGATCGTCGGCGTCGCCGTCGGCGAGCTGGTGCGCGACGGCGTTGATGTGACCGTGCCGGTCGCCGTCGGCGTCGGTGTGTGTGTCGGCGTCGCCGTGGGCAGCGACGTTTCCGTCGGCGTCGCCGTCGGCTGGGGGATGAAGTAGCTGATCGTCAAGATCGGTCGCAGCGCCCCATTCGCGTTGTCCGATGCGGCGAACTGATAGCGCGCGGTGAGGGTGCGGCACGAATCGGCCTTCACCACCACCCCGAAATTCTCGCCAGGATGGGCCAACCAGTACTGCGCCGCGTCGGTCACGTCCAGATTCAGGTCCGGCACGCTGGCCGTATCGCCATAGCAGACCAACTCATCATCCGCGAGGTCGTCATAGTCCTGACCCGGCCCGGCGCACCCCGGCCGGCTCCAGCCCAGCGCCGCGCTGGCCTGGGTCCAGTTCGCCTCCGTCTCACTCCACGGCTTGAGCACCCGGAAGACGCGCAGCGTAAGCGGCGTGATCGGAGTCGCCGGCGCGCGCGACTGATAGCTCAGGCGCAACGAGGCGCTGGCGATCTGCGCGTTGGCCGGAATCCATGGCGGCGCGATATCGAAACGGATCAACGCCGTCACGTTGTCAATCGTCTTCACGTACAGGCTGGCCGCAGTCCCGTAGTTCTTGGTCGCGTTGCTCAGGTCCAGATACGTATCCACCACGCCGGCATAGCCGCCCTCGCCGCGCCGCAACGTCACCGTCATCAACGCCGGCGTCGCGGTGCGCGTAGCCGTCGCGCCGGCCGTCGCCGTCTGCGTCGGCGTGAAACTGGGCGTCGGCGTAACGGTCGGCGTGCGCGTGGCCGTCTGCGTGACGATCGGCGTCGCCGTAGGACTCAGCGTCGGCGTCGGCGAGACGGCCGGCGTCGCCGTAGGACTCAGCGTCGGC